>JBHGAU010000050.1:0-20602 GCA_041946675.1 Methanotrichaceae archaeon
TGGCCCGGTGAGAATTACCAGCAGCCGGCACACACCTGGCATGTGGATGGATTGGTGCCGAACGGCGGAAAAGTTCTTACCTTTAATTATGCCGGCTATCCCAGCTGGTATGCTCAGATCAATACCAAGGCAGTAGTTGATTCCTCACAACAGGTGGATGAGGGCAATGAGGACAACAATATCCATAAGGAGACCATCAAGGTTTTAAAGCCTTGATTTCATTTCGGCAAGAGATTGGAGGCAGAAGCCATAAAGGATTCTGCCGCCTGCTATTTTCTCCATAACTTGAATCACCGTATCAAGTATGTCTTGACTATCGCAGCAAGGATCAGAGAAATAAATATAGAGCCAAGTATTCTTTCCACTATTGCCAGATGCGAATGTCCGCCTGCTGTCTTGAAGTCTGTAAAGGGATAGAGAAAAGTCGTCCAGCCCGATGTGAAGTTCGATAGACTGAAAAGGAATGGATCAATAAAAGAGACGGGCACCTCTATCAGGGTGGTCTCTATTTGAGCCTCCAGATATCCATCCTTAGACGGTATCATCTTTATAGTTTCCTTTCGGGTGAATTTCCTTAGGCTTTTGATGAACATGAACACAAGCCCCAAGGCCAGTATGATAAAAACCGACCAGCCAAGAGGAATCTCAGGCTTCACGCCGAAGCCGTAGAACATCCAGGCAAGATAATCCATGAACTTCATAGGGCTCATCGGCTCATAATCCAGGCTGAGTTTCCTATACGAGTAATAGCAGTCATTGGAATCGCCAAACCAATTTAGGTCCTTATAGTTTTTAATTAAGGCGATATATGCTCCTCCATTGTACTGGACGTGATCGCCTATAGTTCCCCAGGGTGCCCTAAATATTGAAAAATCCGCATCCTCAAGGATTATCTTTGATGCAGCGCCAAAGGTCGCATTCTCAAGGAGAACATCATAGATCTGAGACGCTCTTAGGTTCAGCTTCTTTTCGAAATTGGCGCCCCTAAAGCTAAGAAGGCGCTCGAATTTTATGCCTCCAAAGATAGCGTCACCCCTGAAGCTGGCATTGCTGAATGAAACGGCATCTTCGAAGCGAGATAAAGCGAAGTTGGCCTCTTGTGCAAATATAGAGGAATCAAAACCGGCCAGGCGATGAAATCTGGCTAGACCAAACTGCGTCAGGCCTCCAAAGAAACTGTCGCTGAAGCTGGTTGTATCAAATTCGGATCGAACAAACCTGACATCATGTGCGAATCCGACGCTGCTGAAGTCAAGCATTCCATCGAACTTTATATCAGAAAATGAGGCGTTTCCAAAGAACCTGGAGCCTGCAAAATAAGAATAATAGCTAAAGTGCGAATAATTGAAGTAAGCATCTCCAAGAAAGCGTACCGAATTAAAGAGCGTATCCTTCCTGAACTGTGCATTCTCAAAGTTCACGCTGCTTAGAAACTCAGTGCCATCAAAGACAACCGGCTGATTAAAGACCGCTTCCGAGAAGCTTGTATGTCTCCAGGATGTATTGCTGAAGTCTGCAAGGCCGATGAATGCTGTTTTATCGAAGCTCGCATTGCCGAATGTACTGCCCCAGAAGACCACATCCTTCTCAAAGGTCACTCCAGCGAAGTTGCTATCAGGGATGCTGGAGTTTATGATCAAAAGTGAACTGTTCACTTTCCCGAGGCCGCTTAGATCCAGATTGCCGGAGATGTTCACGCCATCGTAGTATATAGGTGCTCCATTCCTAATTTGGCCAAGTACATCGCCTGCTTGAACTTCCTGAAGTGTACTATGTGCAGGCAGACTTCCGGCTGCAGCAATTGCTGAGAGAAATACCAATAAGATTCCTGCCGTGCTGCAAATTGGCCTCGTGTATCTCCCTCCATTTAAATATCATTGTATATTTTATCCGGATATTGACAGCATCCAGAGCTTAAGGATTTATGGAGTTGGCTTCGCCCTTGTCTGCCCTTATATCGCTATTGAATAGCTAGGAGACAATGCTTCTGCGGTATTAATGTTTCTACAGCATCAGCTTTGGGTCGGTTTATAAGGGAATATTATAATGAAACACAGAATATGCCATTATGACTTAAAGATGAAGCGACCAGAGCAAACCTATCTTTAATTTCTAGCGAAATAAGAGATATACAGAGGCTAGTGCATCATAACATTAGTCTTTTATCCTCAGGTAATGGCTAGAGAATTTCTCTCTGGCTTTAGTTTTAGTAAATTGCCATCTAACCGATGCTTTGATTTTGTTCCGATGTTGTTCCCAAGCGTGCACTTCTTTGGCGAGTGTATTGATATCGCCAATCCGTCGGTTTAGGCATTGTCTGGAAAGAGCCGAGAATTCAATCTCAGCCATGTTAAACCAGCTGCCCTTCTTTGGGGTAAAATGGAATTCAAACCTCTTAGATAGATCGAAGGCTTCCTCGGGAGAGAATGCCTCATAAAATGAACCAGCGGAATGAATATTGAGGTTATCCTGGACAACCTTAATGAACTCTGCATCAGGATATAGTCCAGCAAGTTCTTTCATAAAATCAGCATAATCTACCTTTGTCCTATGCTCTTTAACACGTATCATCCTCATTCCTTCATGAGGATCAAAGGCTATGAATACACAGCATGTGCCGTTACGGCGATATTCGTAATCAATTTTCTGTGGTTTTCCCGGTTTGGGAGGGACAGGAACCAAAACATTATCTATCAGTTGGCACGGCATTTCATCCAAGCAGATTAATGGATATTTAGGATCATGAGGCTGCTCATATTGGTCCAATACATCTTCCATGTGCATTATAAAATCGCTTGTTATCTTGCCAATACACCATCGAACTTTCTGCCACGGCTTGGTCTCACTTTTTTTAAGATTCTCTGGATACTCATGGCTGATATGGATTCTATTACTTCCAATTCTACAAGTTTATCTGCCAAAAGCTGCATAGTCCAACTCGATCTGCCTTCGGGAGGTTCGGAGCACGCAAGCAGAGTAACTTGAGCCTCAATCGTTCCATCTATCTTAGGCGGCGCTCCGCTTCTAGGTTTATCATTTATCGCAGAGTCTAAACCTTCCTGGCAATATCTTTTCCTTATCTGGTTTACAGTAGGTCTTGTTATTTTTAATATCTCTGCGATCTCTTTGTTGGCGTACCCTTCATCTGCCATGAGCAATACCCTGGCATGTGATTGAGATCTTGCTGATGCCTTTCCACGGTGAATAAACTGGTTCAGATACTCTCTATCGTTCTCCGTTAAATTCACAACAAATATTGTTTTTCTAGACATGACTGATAATCATAGAGACGTTCTTAAGATATAAGACTTCTGTTATAATGCACTAGAATGCAGCATTTATCTCAATGCCAAATCGATCAAAGCTAGCTGATTTATAGCTGCCATAATTATAATAATTTTAAATACGTTGATGCCTGATATATTTATGGTGATACGATGGCAGGCCCGATTTCAGATGATCTGCAACAGCTCCAGAATGGAATGAATAAGCTCATAGAACAGTTGGGAATAACCAATTGGTTCCCGGCAAATCTAGGAGGAGATGTCAAGATACCTCCAGCAGATGTTAAAGAAACAGACGATGCTGTAATTGTTACTCTGGATTTGCCTGGCATCAATAAAGAGGATATAGATATCTCTGTCTTAGACAATGAGCTGCGTGTTGTTGCTGAGCGTAAAGAGGAGAGAGAGGAATCAGATAAGGGCTATCATAAACGCGAACGCGCTTATAACAGATTCGAGCGATTAATTCCCTTACCTGTCGCAGTAAGGGCGGAAGAGGCCAGTGCAAAGATGGATAACGGCGTGCTCAAGGTCACTCTGCCCAAAGAGATAGTGACCACCAAAAAGCGCATAAACGTGAGCTAAATCTAGAAGGGCCCAACTCCGAAAGCATAAAAAAGGTGCTAGCCAAACCTTGATTGGACAGGCACGTTGACATCGCCCAAGGCTTTCAAGCGATAATCCTGGAGCAATGTAGCCTTGAGCTTTCCGGGATAAATGCTCAAGGTGATCTCTTTTGTCCTGCCATACCTGCCTTTGCTTACGACTATCGTATGAAGTATGCCCAGCATATCCAATTCGGCTATAAGATCGGTTATCCTTCTATGAGTCAGATAGTCCGTCTCCAGTATAGGGCAGAGCTGCTTATACATATTATAGACACCGCTGGTCGTGATATTCCTTATCCCCTGCTCCTCAAGAAGCACTATGCTGTATAATACCAGCTTTGACTGTGTTGGAAGAGTCTTGATCACCTCGTCCACACGATCCTGCTCGATCTTTTCTCTTGCAGAGCGGACATGATCTTCAGATACCACGGCACTGCGTGCTCTCTCGGCCAGCTCTCCTGAGATCCTGAGCAAGTCCAGGGCTCTCCGTGCATCGCCATGCTCCTGTGCTGCAAGAGCGGAACATAAGGGTATGACATCATCCTCGAGAACTCCGGGCTTGAAGGCCAGCTTCGCCCTTTGCTCAAGGATATCCTTAATCTGTTCGGCATTATATGGAGGGAAGATTATCTCATCCTCTCCAAGAGAACTCTTAACTCTGGGATCAAGGAACTCAGTGAATTTCAAATCGTTTGATATGCCTATGAGGCTGACCCTGGAACGCAACAGGTCTGAATTAACCCTGGAAAGATTGTATAGAACATCATCTCCTTTCTTGACCAGCTTATCAACCTCGTCAAGCATGATGACTACTACACGCTTTTCATCATCTAATGAATTCCTAAACTCGGCATAGACCTGATCGGTCGGCCAGCCGGTCATGGGTATCTCCTTATCGAAATGCCTTGCCAGATGTGCCAGGATCCTATATTGGGTATCAACCACCTCGCAGTTGATATAGATTACAGAGCACTTGATGCCAAAGCCTGCTTCTTCGAGCTCCTTGCCCACATATTTGGCAACAGCTGTTTTTCCTGTTCCAGTTTTGCCATAAATAAGAACGTTCGAAGGAGTTTCTCCCCTCAAAGCCGGCACTAAGACAGAAGCTAAACTGTTTATCTGTTCTTCTCTATGAGGCAGCTCACTGGGTGTATACGTCGGCCTCAAGACATCTCTGTTCTGGAATATACCCCCTTGAGCTAATAGATCGGCAAATAACCCTCCCGATGTAGTCACGATAATTCCCCTCGAACAATTTTCCATGGGTTAAGGTTGTATTAAGAGTTATCGTGACACCCCTCAGTTTCCAGTGGAAACGCTACCCACCCACCCCATTGTTTCCGATGGAAATAAGATAAATTTATCGTTTAGATTGATTGATTATGAAAATAAATTTAGTCGTTTGTTAGTATACGGTCAATTATACTTAAACCTTTCCATAGAGATAGCTAAATTTGTGAACAATATACAACGAAGCAAAAGAATTTCGTAAATATTTTATTCTCGTTTTAGAAGGCTTCTAGTTATTGGTATATCCATTCGCGATATAGCAACAGCTAATCGTTGAAGCAGGAAGTCACCGATTGAGATCTCTATCGAAGGCCTCATGTCCGGCATTTTGGGATCTGGCTGACTAACGATGGTATCTCGAAGTCCTGCATAAAAGATTGGTTTATGGGATAAGCCCAAGCCATAATCAGGCTATGTTCGATCCCATTAAAGTGCCCATAGCCGATCCTTTCTGTTTTCCAGTGGAAATTATACGGTCCCCCTCTCAGCCTTCAGGCTATAAAATCGTAATCGGCTCTCAACTCTATTCTAGTGGCTATACCTTATTTAATGCGTCCTGATAATCAATTATGATGCAGGGCGGCTTTGATACCGTTGCCGCATCTAACTATAACTTTGGGCTTATCCTACTGGTATTGTCTCAAGCTGGCTTGCTACGTTCCAGATAAGAGTCCTTGTATGGAGAGGTATATTTGGATCATTGCTTATTTCATCAAGCACGGATATAGCAGATGCGGCCTTGACTGCCTCGTTCACGCTTTTATCCTGTAGAATGACTTTAACGTTCTCTGCAGAGCGTCTGATGTTCCTTGGGACGGCATCATCGCTCATAATGCGTTCTAGGACTTCGACGCATTGCTTAATGGTCTCCTCAGCTGTCATGAAATCACCTTTACTAAGGGAAAAAGGTTAATGGTAGTATTCGTTCTAGTTAAGGAGTGATGTTATAGTTGTTGTATTTAAACGTATATGCTGATTAAAAAGCGCAAAGATTGCTAAACGGATAAAGTGGCTATATCGGTGATGGGTATGGATGAAGAGGAGATGCTGAAAAGGATAACGGGGCTCCTTGAACAAGGGTGTACGATGCTTGCGACTCACCATAGCTGCGGCGCGCCGCTGTTCAGACGCAAAGGACAGGTGGTATGTCCTGTTTGCTCCTTTGGAGAAGAAGGCGCGACCGAAGATAGATCATCGGAAATGAAAAAGGAGTCATCAGGATTTGATCAAGACAGGGCCGCTCAAGAGGAGAGATTGCCTTCAGAGCAGGCCTTTATAGATAGGGCTGGCATAGAAAAGGCTGGTGCAGATAAGGCTGGTATAGAGAAGGCAGAACCCGGCCTAGATACGTCATCACAAGAAAGGCTCAGCGCCGAGGAGGCAGATCTGAGGAAAGCCATTCTCCGCAAGCTGAAAGAACTGGCAAACGGCATAGAAAAGGAGCATGATCTGGATAAGTTGAGGAAGCAATTCAATTGCATAGAGGCAGCCTTGAGGGCACTGCGATCTATGGAGAGGTAAGATCAGATTTAGTTGATGCTTGGGGTTCTGCGGCACTGACATCTTGCCGTCTCGATATCCTGAGGTCTTATAGTCTTATGGTTCTGTAGGTTCCACCGGAAATAAAGGGGTTTGACCAATTGTTTATAAGATATTTTAGAAAGTGTGGCTTATATATAGGTCTATTTCTGCTTATTCTAATTCTATTATGCGTTACAGGCTGCATAAAGAGTGGAACGAATATAATCGGCAACATACCTCAGCAGGCCGTGGAGAAGAACAGCATCACTCATTTGGATGTCGATTTCGTCCCTGAGGTTAGTGAAGATCTCTTCAGAATAGAGGGAGACATTGTGCTCTGGAGCAATGCCTCTCTGCCATATCTCATGATAGATGCAGTGCTTCAAAATGGAAATCGGAAGATTGATGATATAAAGTATATGATAATGGATGTAGAGCCATCCAAAGATCAGCATTTTGAACTCTCTGAGAACAGAAAGATCTCTCAAGGCATCTATAACTGCACCTTGGAGATCTCGGGCCCTGAGGGATTGATTGAATCGCAAACAAGAAGATGTCTTAGCGAGTTTGAAGGTTCAAACAAGGGCCGGGAAGTCCAATACATATTCGTATCTCAGGGCGAAAAAGAGCCTCGTATCATCTCTGATAATGCCCTCAAGAATTATTTATCCGATCAGGCTCCTTCAAATAATTTAACTCAGGCCCAAGGGTCCATCTCAAGCCCAAAAAGGAGCTTGTCGGAGATCTTGAATAGTTCAAACAGCATGGCAGAAAGGCTCGTAGGAAGTAAAACTTCTAAAAAATATCACCTACCAGATTGTTCCTATGCGATAAAGATCAAACAGGAAAATAAGATCTACTTTGCAAATGCCGAGGAGGCTCAAAAGCAAGGATATCAGCCCTGTAAGGCATGTAATCCTTAGAAATGCCCTGATTTATAAGGCTGTGATCCAGATGATTTCAGAGGACTCTGGCTTATAAGACATCATTTAGAAGATCATAATGCTATAGAGGCCTGCTGCCTTCGGCGGCATGGATGTGTTCCCTAGAATAATCTTTTCCTCAGGATATCCGAGATCTTTGAGAATAGCAACATCCCTTGATAATCCCTGGCTTTCGAGGTAGCTGCAAAGACCTTCGATATCGGCAGAATCATCGGCCAGCAGAAAAACATTCCAGCTATTGCGCAGGCAAAAGGCAATGGCTTCAGGATCCATGCTTCGCCCATGTATGGTTATTGGCACAACCTTCAGCTGGCTGACTCTCAGGCGAGCGCAGGCTACCTGCATGCTTGATATGCCGGAGATTACCCTGCCCTTCAAATACCCGAGACCGCTGAGCATTGGATCGCCGGTTGAAAGAACAACTGCTTCATCAGGAAGCTCACGGAGTTTCTTATAATCCTCTATTATTTTTACTGAGCAGGAAGGGTCTATATGCTCCCGAGCAAGATCGATCGATCTTTCCGATCCATAGATCAGCTTAGCCTCATTGATAGCTTTTATCGCCTCCAGGGTGAGCATCCCGGGGCCGGCGCCTACTCCTACTATTATCATCTGACGTCCTTGAAGATCTTTCCATCCCTTTGGAGAAGGACTATTCTTGTGAATGGAAGTAAGGCTCTGGCCTTTTGGAGAGCAATTGAGATGTTTTGGTGTTCAGGCTCTCTCTCAACCATCTCAGCAATTGTATTGTATCCCGTTCCATCGAGCACTTCGGGCCATGCCCATTTCAGTATCAGTGCAGGCAGCCCGCATAATATGCTGTCCTGGTCCTTGACAAACTCAAGATGGTGGAGCTGGCTGCCAATGAGAACTGCTTTATGCTCAGGAAACAGGATCCTGCTGTACTTCAGGCCCGTCCTGCCGGTAGTCGCCAGAACCTTTTCTATGCCCTTCAGCTCTTCAATCCGGCTTTCGACCAAATGCTCATTCCAGGGTTCGACAAAGCCGGTTGATCCGAGGATAGATATTCCTCCTTCAATGCCGAGCTTGGGATTGAGAGTTTTCATAGCAACCTCAACGCCTCTTGGCACACTCAGTTCGACCTTAACATCTTTCAATCCGGTGCAGGCTAAGCCTTCAATAATAGCTTCCATGATCTGCTTTCTGGCAGATTGGCTTATAGCGGCATGACCTACAGGCAAAGAGTTCCCTGAAATCCTGCCTATTCCTTTTCCTGCTACCAGCTCTGTTTTTCCAGAATGGCTTGCTGCAGCGATGATCTCTATGCCGCTGGTGACATCGAATT
Source organism: Methanotrichaceae archaeon (assembly GCA_041946675.1). Lineage (GTDB taxonomy): Archaea > Halobacteriota > Methanosarcinia > Methanotrichales > Methanotrichaceae > CAWBKV01. The sequence continues at coordinate 8,954 of JBHGAU010000050.1, forward strand.
GGTGATCGCCGCCTTTCTTGAAGGCTGAGCATATGCCTCCGCTTGCAGCCACAGGTATGGATACCCTAATTCCAGCAGGAGTCATCACATCCACCACTTTTACATCTTTCACAAGGGATAGAATAGCGCCCTTGCAGGCAGCGGCGGCTGTTGTTCCTGTCGTGAGCCCACGTCTCAGCATTCTTCCACCAGATAGAATGACCCAGAGCCCGCTTCTTATCTTTTCCAGAGCATTAGGCTCGGCATGTGCTATCCAGGAATCGGGGATCTCGAAGCCTGTAACGGGATCAGTGGTCGACATAAATATTATTAAGCTTTATATTCAAATACATGATAAGATTGTGCGAAGGCTAAAATTGGCTTAGATTTCCATTCGCTTGAACTCTTCTAGCTCTTCCTTTGTGAAGAACTCCCACCACTTCTTAGGCTCTACAACGAGCTTTACTCTGCTGCCTTCTACAATTTTTTCGCAATTGATCATGCCGTCTCTCTCCAGACGCTGGATTGAGGCATGCGCCCTGCCTGGCGACCAGCCTGCAAGCTTAGCCAGCTCGTATGCGCTCTTTCCGGGATGCTTGTTTATTAGCGTGTAGAGCTCATCATCTGTGTCCTCGCTTTTCTCAAGCCTCGCTGCCTTGGCTCTCTCCAGAGCCGCTAGCCTGGACTCCTTTGATCGCATAGACCTAGAGCAGCCTTGAGAGTATATCAAGATTTCGGAACATTCCTAATGGTAAAATACTCGGAAATAATCCAAATCAAAAGGTATTTAAGATAACGGAATATGCTATCATCTACGCGCTGAGGGAATTCGATATATGGAACTGAGGGAGTTCGATGAATCTGTTCTTCTTGTGGTCTGCCAAATTCTATCGGGCAAAGCAGATCATAAACCAAAAGAAGCTTTCGCAAGGAGGTTTCCAGGGAAGGGTGGTAAGGTGCGCAAGTCCCTGGAGATGCTTGCGCGTGAGGGGTACATACAAAAGCATCCAACTGGCGGCGGTATGACATACCAGATGACGGATCTTGGGCGGGCTAAGTGCCGCGAGCTGCGGGAACACATTCCTTAGGCTCAAGCTTATGATCTCATATTGGCGTAAATATTTATGATCTCATTCATAGCCGCAACTGCTATTGGAGTTCCGCCTCGAGTGCCCACTGTGGATATTGATGGCACGGTAATATTCCGGAGCCTCTCCTTGCTTTCGGCTGCATTTACGAAACCCACTGGAACGCCTATGACCAGCTCAGGCATTACTTTTCCGGACTCAATAAGGCCGCAGAGCGTAAGCAGGGCTGAGGGAGCATTTCCTATTACTATTATTGAGCCTGTTAGCTCGCTTTGCAGCGCCAGAACGCCGGCAGATGTTCGTGTGGTACCCCGTGTATTGGCCAGGTCGTCGCCGCTTCCTAAGAATGTCTTAATGGCGTTTTTATGCATTTTTTTGACTATGCCTGCCTCCACCATTCTTATATCCACATAGATCGGCGATTCATTTTCAAGGGCCTTCAGGCCTGCCTGAACTGGATCAAGCCTGAATCTCAGTATTTCAGCAACGCTCAGGTCGCCTGTGGCGATAACACACCTCTGCTTGATTCTATCCTCCAGAGATGAATCGCCCACAATCTTGGAGATGTAGCCTCGGCTCTTCCTGCTGATCTCCATAGCCTCTTCCGTAGTAGCGCCGATATCTGTGTATCTCTCATCCATCATCTCACGCTCTAGTAGCTGTACCTGGTCTCATAGCCTCTTCGGGTTATTATTTTTCCATCTTTTATATATGAATTTTCGGATGCAATCAGCAGTGTGAACCTGAAACCGCTGGGTCTGGACTCCTTAAGATCGCCTGAGGTTAACACAATGAGCTCCTCGTTGCTCCGCGCCGCATCTCTTGCAAGAACACATGGCCTATTTGGATCAATCCCCTGCAAAACCGACTCAATCTCAGCTCCTTGAACGTTGTAGATCGCTACTCCATTGCCTGCATCTGCAAGCGCTGCAATCATCCTGGGATTATCAGGTCCCGAAAGGAGGATGAAATCGTTTACTAGAGGAGCACCTGCCCTGGCAGCAACAGCAGAGAAGGCGCTCACACCTGAGGCGATATGCACACCAACGCCTTGCGTATCAACGCCTTGTGCACTAACGCCTTTGGCTTCCTCAAGGACTCGCCATGCCGAGCTGAAGATGCTGGGATCGCCTCCCGTCAAGATCGATGATACATCCCCTTTATCGGAGGCTGCTTTGGCCTCCTTAAATCGCATGGACATCCTTTCGGCGCACGATCCCTGGTGAGCAACCTCATCTCCTTTCGAGATGCCTCTGACAGACTGGAGATATCTCTCCGGCCCGAAGATTTTCTTCGAGCTTGCCAGCAACTCTCCGGCCTCAAGCGTGATCATATCGGGGCTGCCCGGGCCGATGCCCACTATGTTGATCTTGGCCTCAGTTGTCACGCTGCCGTAGCTTACTGATCTGTCAGATTTGCCGCAGAGAACGACAAGCGTAAACATATCGATAGGATCTCTGAGACCATCCTGATCCATCAGGTCTTCGGCCTTTGTCCATAGGATCTCCTCGCCCTCCCGGCCAACATTTTTTGCGATAAGCGCAATAGCATCTCTGCCGTATATCTCCAGGGCTTTATTCAGCTGCCATTCACGCCTATGACTCTTTGGATTATAGAGCGCTGTTGGTATGCCAAGCTCTGAAGCAAGCTTGAGGCGCCGTTCGATCTTGGACCACGGCGTGAGCAGATCGCTCAGGCTGATTATTGCAACCGATTTCTTGAATATAATGCCGGCATCGCATGCGGCGGCAGTAAACGAAGTGACGCCTGGAACGATCTCAATTCTATCGAGGTTAACGCTGCGGGAGGCTATCTCAAGCCCAAGCCCGGCCATGCCGTAGATATTTGGATCTCCGCTGCTGACGAGCGCCACAGGGCCTTCATCAATAAGACTTACGGCAGCTTTAGCCCTGTCTACCTCTTTTCCCATGCTGCTTGAGATTACTTCTTTTCCATCCAGCAGATCGCCGACCAGTTCAAGATACGGCCTGTAGCCAACAACAAACTTTGACTTTTTTATGGCATCGACAGCTTGAAAAGTCATCCGTTTGCGCATTCCCGGACCTATGCCGACGATTGAAAGCTTATTCTCCGAGGGCAACTGTTACCCTCCCGTAAACTTTTTTGGGCATGATGAGCCTTTTCGAAAGCGCAAGGACTGCCGATTCTGCCACGCCTGAAAGACCGAGATCGTTCGCTCGAGAAGGCGTTGTTGGCGATTGTGCGTTCAGCACATCTTCCGTAAGATAGACAACATCTTTTCCAAGAGCTGAAGCAGCATCCGATAATCCTTTTTCATCTCTCTTGAGCCATGCTGTGGCTATGACCCCTATCTCCTCCCTTCTTCTGCCAGATGCTTTCAGGGCAGAATCAACGGCATCAAGCACCTCACCGGATTCGATGCCTCTTCTTGCACCCAAACCGACAATCAATCCATTATGCTTCAAAACCGCCACATCATCATCTACTATTACTATTTTGGGGCCCTTCAGCCTTATTACTGGCACGTCTTCTCTCAGAAATGCAAGGTTGACACCTTTCGAGGATTCGCGGTTAATGATTTCAGCGTTTAAGGTCCTGGCCACGCCTTCGAGGCTCTGCCTGCCGGACGACTCTGTTGCAGTTGTGATTGCAGGAAACATGCCTAATCTGTCTGCCAAGAAAAGGGCCAGCTCATTTGCCCCATGGTGTCCGCCGACTATAGGAACAGCGCAGCTCAATGAGGAGCTGACTGCTACCACCGGTTTATCCTCCCATTTATTCTTCAGTTGTCCGCAGAGCTTTCTTACAATTATGCCGGCAGCCATCACTGCCACTATTAGGTCGAAGCTCTTCAGAATCTCTTCGAGTTTATTATTGCCATTATCGTAGATTACAACTGATGGATTATAACCTCCGGCTAAGGCCTCTGCAATCCTTTTCCCTTTATCCTTATCTCTTGGGAAGACAAGAACAGCTACCGATCTCTGTATAGGTGCGACCTCCTGAAGCCCGACCGATTTATAACTCCTCCGATGATTATCAGGGCACTTCGGCTGATGCCTGCAGCCTCAACTTTATCTGCAATATCCGCGAGGATGCCGGTCAAAATCTTCTGGTCGGGCCATGAGGCATGGTAAACTACCGCCACAGGCGTGTTGCTCGGCAGATCCAATGAGCCGATGACCTCTCTTATCTTATCCGCGCCCAAAAATATTGCCATTGTGCTGCCGTGCCTGGAGAGCGATGCGATCTCATCCTGTTCAAGCGTCGTGCCTGCGGGCCTTGTCACAATCAATGATTCTGACACGCCTTTAAGCGTAAGCTGCGTCTTCAGTGCTGCCGATGAAGCAAAGAGGGATGAGACCCCGGGGATAACTTCGACTTCAATATGAGCATCCTCAAGCGGCTTCATCTGCTCAACGATCGCTCCGTAAAGCGATGGGTCGCCGCTATGAAGCCTCACTACCTTTTTGCCCGATCTGAGAGCCTCAATAATCTTGGAGGTGGTAGACTCCAGTGATAGTTCGCTGCTATCCACAAGCTGGGCCTTAAGGCCCTTCAGAAGATCAGGATTTATCAGCGAGCCTGTGTAGACTATAAGGTCCGCCTCCTCAATCAGCCTTCTCCCTTTGACAGTGATAAGCTCGGGGTCCCCAGGACCTGCGCCAATAAAATAAACCTTCATGCTCGCCTCCGGGCCAGAAGAACGCTGAAATAATCGCTCTTCTCGGGCATATCGCCGGATATTATCCTTTCATCGTGTGTGCAGAGCTTTACGCCGAGCGTGAACTCGCTAAAGCCGCGCTTTCTCAGTTCATCGGCTATCTTTCTTGGCCTTGTGGCTTTCACCCTGATGACTGAGGAGACCGGAGATCCATCCGAGACCTCGAATGATCCATCCAGGGCCAAATCAAATCGCGAGGCAAGGGCAGGCACGATTCCAACTCCCGGTATGGTCTCAACCTCAATCCCGGGATGCCTCTGCAGCACAGTCCTTTTGAGATGGCTGAAGGTGGAGAATGTATTGACATCGCCGATGCATGCGAACCCAGTTGGGCCCTTTCCGGCATAGTCGGCCACGATATCGGCGTTCTTTGACCAGATCTCCTCCAGCTTCCCGGCATCCTCTGTCATCGGGAAGTCAAGGATTTCAGGTATGCAATACGGCTCTGCAAGTTTTGCAGCAATCTCTCCCGGCACAAAGACCTTGATGCTGCTTTTTAGAGCATCTGCAGCTTTGAAGGTTAGTAGCCCCGGATCACCGGGTCCAAGGCTGATGCCGATCAACACTTTCCCACCACCATGAATATCGGGTTTATAGGCTTAAGAGCGATGTCTCCTGCAAGGTCATAGCCGCGTGCGATCTGTATATGCAGAAGCTCAGAAAATATCCCCTGATCTTTCATCAGCTTAGCGACCTTTGAAGCCATGCCGATCCTCGCAAGATCTGCGACTATTATGCATCCTTTCGCTGCCTTATTCATCAAAGCCGGAAAGAATTTTTCGATACCCTTCGTTCCGCCGATGAAGCACCTATCCACAGCCGGCAGATCAGGAATTATCTGTGATGCCTCTCCATTGAAAAAGTGTCCTGAGGGCACCATAGACTTTGAGGATTCAACAGCCTCTGCCCTAATATCTATGCCATAAATCTTATCAGTGAACTGTGAGGCTGCAAGCGAGACCGCCCCTGAGCCGCAGCCGATATCCAGGAATACATTTCCTCTCCGGATATTCAGCTTTCCCATAGCGATATGGGTGTTCTCCTCCTGCGTAGCAGTGCCCGGAAGCTTCATGCTCAAAGGAATGCGGTTGGGAATAAAAGGTTAATGCAACCAAACTTGTATCGAGTTAAGTAAAATGATTGTTAGGATTATAGAATATTCGGCTTATTTCTCAGGCTCATTCAGAGAGAGTATCTGCCTCTAAATCTTGATCCGAAGCTATATCGTAGTACCCAGATATCCTGACTATATCGAGCTTTGTTATCTCATACGTCCCGCTTTTCCTCTCAAGTGCAGGATTGGCTCTGATATCCTCAACAGTCATCCCAGGCTTCCCTGACCGGAAGATCTCATAGACGTATCCCCAGGGAACGAAATGCGCTGTTCTGGGAGTGCCCGCTCCCAGGCGAAGCTCGACGGCAAGAATGCCCTTCCTTCCCGAGCGCATGATGAAATCAGTCTCTCTGGCAATCTGGTGGCTGCCGCCTGCAGAGCTGAAGTGCTGGCTAAAGTAGAGCGATTTGGTCTTCCGGGCATCAAGGCTCTTGCATTCTATTGCAAGGTAGTACTCAGGGATGCTCGAATCTACGAGGATATCCACCAATTGAGATGCGAAGCGCGATTGCTTCAGCCTGTATGCTATTGCATTCAGGTTCTCTTTCTCAAAGAAGGAGTTCAAAGCATTTGTCAGAGCCCATTCAAAAGCGCTCATCGTATCAGAGAATTTCATTCAATCAGTAAAAACCTTTTTCATGCACTCGATTACTCTCGATCTGCGCATATGCCTAAGTGTTGTCTCTCAGCCCTGACGATCTTTCCCTTTGCGCTATTGGTGGAAGAATGGCAGTATGAGGGACTCTCTGGGATTTCATAATAGAGTCTGAAAATACTTAAGTAGCTGTAATCAGAGTTAATCCCATGGATCTAGAGGAGATTGCCAAGAAATACAGCATGAGCGATCTGAGGCCCATCGCGAAGAAATATGGGATACCCACACGTTGCGTGAAGAAGATAGATGTCATCAAGGCCCTTCCGCCTGAGGCGTTAGCGGAGATAGAGAGTAAGAAGGCATAGCCCGTTTTTTAGTTCACTTATTCCTTCAATCATGGCCAAAATCGGCAGGCTAATTCGTGGGCGAACGATCTCGGATGCGTGGGCCCGTGGCATCAATTTGATCTGGAGGCAAGGCGCTGAGATCACTGATGAGCGGGGAACCAGAATAAAGGAGCTGCTCGGCCTTCAGGTGATAGTTGAGGACCCTTACAGCGATATGATCCCGGCAGAATATTCCTGGAACCGGGAGCGCCTCGATGAGTATGCATTGCAGCTTTATAGCGGAGAAAACCCGGGCTTCGAGTATACCTATGGAGAGAGACTTCGGAGCTGGAGGCTGCCTGGCGCTACTGCTGTTGATCAGATCGATCAGGTGATACGCAGGCTGAAGTCATCTGCATCAACCCGCAGAGCTACAGCCGTAACATGGATCCCTCCTGTGGATACGAGCCGGGATGAGGTTCCCTGCATGATCGTCGACGACTTCAAGCTACGGAATGGGCAGCTGAACCTGCAGGTCTTCTTCAGGAGCCACGATTTTGCCGGCGCCTATCCTGCGAATCTCTATGGCCTTTCAAGGCTGCTGGAGATTGTATCGAAGGAGGTAGGCGTTATACCAGGTTCCATATCGACTGTAAGCGCCTCGGCACACATTTACGATCACGATTGGGATTGGATAGGCGAGATGCTTCTAGGGACGAATCGATCCGAAGAGTTTTAATCAAGTTGAGTATCTGACCGCAAGAGATATCACATTTCGCCGATAATTAGTTCTGCTTATGCCGGATAGCCTGTTGATGATCAAGGCAGAGGAGATACTGGAGAAGATAGAGGACGGCAGACCAGTTGAATATGAGAACGTAATAATCTTCGGTGACCTTGATCTTTACAGGATCGACCTGCCGATCAATAAGGACAAGAGAAGGATCATTAGCTCGATAATTAAAATTGAGTACTCCATAATCAAGGGCGATGTATTCTTCGACAGATCAAGCTTCTCGATGCTGGTAGACTTTGACGGCACCGTCTTCACAAAGGCGGCAAACTTCTCTGATTCGCAGTTCTGTGAAGATGCGGGCTTCTCTTCGGCGCAGTTCCAGGGCGAGGCAAGCTTCTCGCATGCCGAGTTCATGACGGAGGCGAACTTCTCCCGGTCCAGGTTCAATGGCGATGCCGAGTTCGGCGGCGCAAATTTCCATAAAAATCTGAACCTGGCGAGCGCCAAGGCATACACGATACATCTAGCGGATGCAATGTTTGAGCATGGATCGAGCATATATCTGAGGGATCTTGATTTCAACCGGATAGTCGTTCGCTGGGATACGATAAAGGACCATTTGCCGTATAATGGCTCTGTTTATCTGGCTCTGACGAAGAACTTCAGGAACCTCGAGCAGTTCGAGGATGAGGATGACTGCTACTACCAGTACAGAAAAGAGAAGCAGGCACGAGCATCAGCCAGAAAACCGCAGATATTGGATCGATTGGCATGGATCTCCTGCGGCTATGGCGTTCGTCCATCGCATACAGTGATGCTCGCAATCACAATCATCATCCTCTTTACAGGCATCTTCTGGTTAGGCAACGCAATAAGGTTCGATAGCACGGCGTTTGCTGCCCACCAGGCTCAGTGCACTTTGAAGGACGCGTTTTACTTCAGCACAATGATGTTCCTGGGCCGAAATCCACAGAACCTGGTGATCGATGGTCCCTACGAATACTTGATTGTGGTGGAGACGCTTGTAGGATGGCTGCTGATGGCGCTGTTTTTGGTGACGTTGAGCAAGACGATGCTGAGATAGAACGCGCAATCAAGATCAAATATTTAAAGCTGTAAACCAAGCTAATGTCCATGGCATCTCTGGTCCTCCTCGCTATTCTGGCCGTATTGCTTATCATAATTCTCTATTTCGTCATGGTTTATAACCGCCTCCAGAGCCTGAGAAATGGCGCAGAGGCTACTCTCTCTCAGATCAGAGTCGCTATGAAGAAACGTCTCGATATGATAGAGCAGCTGGTGGACTCGACCAGAAGCTATGCCCACTTCGAGCGCGATACCCTAGAAAAGATTACGAGCATGAGGACAAGCCTCGGAAGCGCGAGCCCAAATGAGCTCGCCAAGATAAACGGAGCCAGCAAAGGATTGATCGGAGATATCCTGGCTGTTGCAGAGAGCTATCCACAGCTTAAGACCTCTGAGGCCGTTACTAATACAATGAATGCGATTCGTGATGTTGAAGATGAGATATCCAGGCACAGGTACACCTATAACAACGTAATCCAGGAGTTCAACACAATGCTTGATACTCTTCCTTCTCGATTCGTGGCCTCATCGGCAGGGATGAGGAAGCTTGAGTATCTGAACTTCGAGGAGGATGAACTCAGGCGAAGAGGCTATGCGATCTCGGAGGACTTCGAACCTCGACGTCCAGAGGTGAAATGGGACTAAGCGAGCGGCAGCAGCTTGCAGTGCTGGTAGCCGCTGCGTTTATTATCGGCCTGGCAGGCTTCAGTCTGATAGGCACGTCCGGCATTGGCGGCGGCATCGACGGCGCCATATTTGTGGATGAATATCACGCGGATTTCTATCTGAACGGCTCACTGCAGGAGAAGTTCGTCTACAACATCAGCGATTCCGGCAAATACAGAATGCTTTACAGAGATTGGAATGTGCCGCTGTCATTTGATGTTCTCGGCCAGCCTTATGTGGAACTGATAGGAGTCTCCCCTCCAGCCTGGACTATACCTTATGCTAAGGATTGGCAGGGCTCTATCAGAACCTTCAGATCCTCGTATATGCCCGGTCCAGCCTCAAAATATGTATCCGATATCACATCTTTAGCGCTTCCAAGTGAGGTGGGCTGCTACAAACCTGATTTCTTCGATTCTGGGAGGTATGAGATAGATTATTCATTCATACTCCATCCTCCCCTTGAATGCGATGCAAACTATTGCCATCTGAATCTCCAGTTCGCAAGCGAGCATCTGCCTTACAAGCATGCGGCAATAATCATTCATGATCCGGCTGGCAATATAGCCCAGATATTTTCTCATCCGCCTATGGATCTTAAAAAAGAGGGAGATGCATGGGTCATAACAGGTGAAAGCCCTGAGAATGCCCTTCTTGAGGTCGAGATGCTTCTTGCGCCAAATGCAGCGAATAACATGCGGGGATTCCCGAGCACTGTTGTGGATGTCGGGGACAAAACGCTCTCTGCTAACTCCGTCTATTCAAGAAATTACTGGATTCTCTCATCGCTGACAAATGCCTTAAGGGCAAGTATGCTCATATTTCCCTTTTTGATCATATTGATCTACTATAGATTTGGCCGTGAGCGATCATTCACAGTGCCGAAGTTTCTCTCTTATGTGCCGAACAAGAGAAAGCCCTGGGCTGTCAACCTTGTATTCGAGGGCGATGCATTTAACTTCGACCAGAACGGCTTTTTCGCAACCCTTTTGGATCTCCAGCGAAGAGCGGTAGTTGATATCGATTCAGAGAGTGGGCTCAGGATAAGGCTGCTGAAGCCTAATGGTGCCGATGATCCTTATGAGCAGAAAGTTCTCGCGTTCCTGAGCGCTCATTCCGAAGGAGGCATCTTCGATGCAAATCACTTTGAGGAGACCGTAAAATCTCTCAGACATTTTTCGATAACGAACAGCCTCAGCTTAAGCATCATTCGCGAGGAGATGGATGATCTTATGAGAGCAGCGGACAAATCGGTTTCAAATGAATTTGTCTCAAACGGCAGGCTGAAGGCAATTGGGCTTGCAGGGCTAGTCTTTTTAATAGTAATAGCAACATTGGCCCTTTACCTTAATTTGGGAAATGTATATCCCATGCTTTTCTCAGGACTCTTGGCATCGATGGTTATATTCATAGAATCTCTGCCCCCTGTATTTGCGCCCTCAGCATTGTTCGGCAGATGGAAGGCCGATTACTACAAGGAGAAGCTCGAATGGGACGCCTTCAGGCGCTTCCTCTCGGATTTCGCCATGATCCAGAAGTATACGCCCGAAGACCTGAACATATGGAAGGAGTGGCTGGTTTATGGAACTGCCCTGGGAGTAGGAAAGAAGGTCGCCGAGGCCATGGACCGCCTGGATATAAGGATCCCTGAGGCACGTGCAGTTGGATATATGCCAATCTACTTTGGACAAGTCTATAGCATGACAGCACCTCAGTCGAGCGGATCCGGCGGCGGTTTCGGCGGAGGCGGCGGATTTGGCGGCGGCGGAGGCTTTGGCGGAGGAGGAGGGGGCGCGAGATAGATAAGAGATAGACATGGAGTCCGTCTTAGTAGCCCCTCCCTAAAATGTTCTTACAGGATTCTGTTCAGAAAGGAATGCTGTAAAATTGTTAAATCGCTGTTCCCGCTGGGGCAAAATATTATTAACCTTTTGTATTATTGGTTTTCATCACTAATCTGCACTACTGGCATTGAGGAGGGTCTCATCACGATCAAGCACATAGTAATGTTCAAACTAAAGGATTCAGCCGAGGGCGCAAACAAGGTCGAGAACATCCAAAGGCTAAAGTCGAAGCTCGAAGCGCTGGAGAGGATCATCGATGAAATAAAGTTCTTTGAGGTAGGGGTCAACTCCATTAATTCCAGTGTTGCATATGATCTCGTCCTGTATTCTAAGTTCGATACCAAAGAGGATCTTTATAGCTACCAGAAGCATCCTGAGCATCTGAAGGTTGCGGATTTCGTGGGTAAGGCATGTGAGAACAGAGTTGTTGTGGATTATACCGTCTAATATCGTGACTACTCCCCTCACTGAAGTGAGGGGCATCTAGCTTCATGCAGAGATTGTAGTCC
>JBHGAU010000051.1:0-20055 GCA_041946675.1 Methanotrichaceae archaeon
GTCGAGTCAGCAGCGGTATCCCACCCGAAGGTCGCAGAGGCCGCAGTCATAGGCGAACCAGATGAGGTCAAGGGTGAGAAGATCGTCGCATTCGTCATTCTCAAGACAGGGGTCCAGGAGAGCGAGGATCTCAAGAAGGATATATCCAAGCACGTCAGGACCGTTCTTGGCCCAGTCGCTTACCCCGACAAGGTTTACTTCGTGAAGGATGTGCCAAAGACAAGATCAGGCAAGATCATGCGCCGTGTCATCAAGGCAAAGGCTCTCGGCAAGGAGACCGGCGATCTGTCTGCTCTGGCCAATCCGGAGTCCGTAGAGAATATTCCGCTCATCAACAAGAAGTGAGCGGAATTTTTCTCTCCTTTTTTCTATTGCAAGATGAAAAAGCTTCTGAAGAGCCGCGGATGAAATACGTTTTATATTCCAGCCGCAGAATGATGATATGTGAGACACAGGAAGAACGCAACAAAAACAAGAGAGATCGCAATAGAACGCATGCATCGGCTCTTTGAGCTTGCTTCTGCAGAGCACAAGTTACATCCCGACAGAAGTGATAGATATGTTCAAATTGCTCGCCATATCAGCACTCGAATGAGGATCAGGATGCCACACCAATTGAAGAGTCTATTCTGCAAGCATTGTGGCTGCTATCTTCCCTCCTCATGCGTGAGAACTCGATTGCGCAATGGAGTGCTATCCGCCACATGCCTGAAATGTGGAGGACTGAGTAGAAGGCCATATAAAAGCGGAAGGCCAACGTCAGTCATAGAAGGAAAATAGGCCGGTATACATACACATACATATACATCCTTATGAGTTCTATCGATACCTCAGACATTGGGGATGCTCACCTGCCTTTATGTGATCCCGAAAATATGCCGAGCATTGCCGATACCTGCGAGGTAGATGCTTTGGTGAAGCTGCTGGAGGACGTGAAGCAAGATCATCATTTGAGATGCGTCGCAGCCCGCAAACTTGGAGATATCGGCGATCTCAAGTCCGCAAGAGCATTATGTATCGCTCTTGAGGATAAATATCCTTCAATCAGATTTGAAGCAATTGCCGCTCTCGGCAAGATAGGAGGAAAGCAGGCCGACGAAGCTCTTTCAAATCTGCTGGAGTGCGATAGCATTTACGTTCGAGGCTTGGCTGCCAGAGCCTTAATACAGATCTCCGGGGTACCAGATTCCAAAGAGGAGAATCTTGAGAGGCTTTTGATGCACATCTGCTCAGGCGATAGGCGGATCAAGAAGGCAGTTCTTGATATAGGTTCCATTTCAATCGATCTTCTAACAATGCGGCTCGGAAGTAGCTCGTTTATTGAGCGCCAAGAGGCCGCCGCTACATTAGCATTGCACATCAGAGAGCTTATAGATCATCTTCCATCCGAAGAAACCGTTTTTTCATGGCTGGCAAGGCAGGGCTTCCCTGCGAAATTTATAGCAGGTCTCTATAGCTTTAGGATCATCCGTACGGGTGAGACTGTTGATAAGGTCGAAAATTCAGGATTTGATGCCATATCAAAGACGTTATGTGGGGACAGATTAATAAGATTAATACTGCGATTATCATCAGAGGCTTTCGATCATCCTCAGCATGATTCCGAAATAGCGAATATCAATCTAAAGGATCTTATTTCAGAGCATATCGCTGGCGAGTTCGAAAGAGCGGGATTCAAAAGAATGGGCAGAACCCTTATAACTCCTATAAATAATGCTTATCTCGCTATTAAGCTCTGCACGAATGAAGAAGATGCTGCACTGCTATCTACCGAAGTCCGAATGCAGAGAATGCTTGCCAGCCTAAAACTATCGAGCAGGCTGCCTCGCCCTCTCGGAGGTCTTCTCAAGCTGCAAGGGCTTTCTGATGGCGTTCAAGATCTTAAACTTTCAGACCTCTCAGAACCTTATGCCATCTGTTATATTGCAGATAGCGATTATTTCAGGTATCTGGGCGACCCATCTGTATCTACAGAAAAGATGAAGGAGATACTGGCATCATGTGCAGCAGACCTCGGAAGGCTTACAAGAAGCGGCATCATTCATACATCGCTCATACCCTTATATCACAGAAGAGAGCGCTTAAGAGGAGACAGCACTTATTGCTGGAATAGAAAAGTTTCAGGCAGGCTCGATAACTGGCTTGAATCATGCATGTATCCCAACCTTAGGCTATCCGGGATAGCAGATCTGGAGCATATTGAGATTTACCCTGAGATTTCCGCCCGAGCACTGCAGTCTTATGCGGGAGAGCATCTCTTGAGCATGAGCCTTGTGCTCGGAAGCTATTTCTACAGGAGAGATAGGTTTGATGAAAACGCATTTGCCGCTATCTTAAAGGAGTGCTTCCTGAAGTACTGCTGTGCCCTAGCAGGATCGTGTGATATAGTCTGGGATGATTTATTCTGCTCTATTGATTGGATAGATCTTGCCCGGAGGATGGCTGAGGAGATGAGCCGGCATAGGGTCCACAGCACTGAGACCGGCAGAGCTAAGATAGCATCTCATCTCGGTCGTCCCTACGGACCCTTCCCGATACCTGAGCTGATAAGGGCTATCCATATAACCTCTCTCTTTGCAGTGCTCGAGCTTCAAGCATGCAGTCGAGGCTGATATTCCAGCGTCGGTATTATCCGGCAGCGCGGGATCTCTCGGCTAGTCGTATCCAATGTACTGGAATATCCGCTCCTTCTTATCGCCAATAAGCTCCTTCTCTTGGCTAAGGATCTCCTTTACTAAGGGCACAATGGGTTTATCGCCGTCCCAGTTCCTGACCAGTATCTCCTCGTTACCGGCCTCTTTCATAACCCTATCTGCAACAAACGCACAGAAGAATATGTCATCCACATAGCCGATAGGGCCAATCTCTTCCTCTGGTATGATATCTGCTGGTGCTATGAAGTAAGCTATTGCTGCAATTACCAGCGGCGAAAGCCTCTCTGGCAGGGCAGGATCATCCAAGAGTTTGGCCATCAGCCTGTAGAGCGCTGGAGCCTCATGGATAAGCTCACTGAAGTCACCCTTATAACCTGATACATCCTCTTCAAGCAGTAGATCGAATCTCTTCACCAATACCGCCTCCTCTGCCAGAGCTATTACGAACATTCTGGCCTTTGTAGATCTATAGGCATATGGTTAGTTAACTTTTATGCCCGGAGTATATAATATATGATTACTTGAAAGATCGCTATAGCATCGAGTCAATAGTAGGGCATTATAAAACGCCTTGATTGAAGATGTGAAGAGATAAAATCCGCCAGACGTATATAGATAACTTCGGAAAACCGGCGAATTTGTTTTTGAGGCTAATCCCACAGGACTCCCTGCACAATCCTCCTCCAGGGTTGCCAATCAGAATCTTAATAGTGGATAGAATTTATATCTATTAAAGTAATAATAAAATGTATGTTGTCCCTGAATAATGAGAAATTATCAAAGACAACTGGAAACAGAAGAAGTTTAGAAGAGAGTTATTTCGATGTCATAGGCATAGCTGTCGCCTTGGGCGGATTCAAAGGTCTATCTGAGGTAATCTCCGAGCTCCCAGCAGATTTCCCTGTACCTATATTGGTAGTCCAGCATATGAGTCCTGATTTTGATAGCAATATGGCAGAGATTTTAAAACCAGTCACGTCTCTGCTGGTCAAACAGATGGAGAATGGAGAGAGATTGGAAAGAGGCACAATATATACGGCTGTGCCCAATAAGCACATGCTGGTGAATAACGACGGCACTATCTCGCTTGCTCCTGTTGATAAAACGGAGTTCACCAGGCCAGCTGCAGATGTAACATTTGTGACGCTGGCGATCAGCTATAAAGAGAGAGCTATCGGCGTACTCCTGACAGATGCCGGCCAGGACGGAGCACTGGGTGCCATGGCAATAAAAGCATCTGGCGGAAAGGTAATTGCTCAAGAAAAAGCAGGAACTTCTGGAGCGCCTGATGCAGACTTAAGGTTGGAGGATGTGGACTATATCATGCCGCTCGCGGAAATTGCGCCACTTCTGATTAATCTGGCGAAAAAAGGCAAACCTGATTGAAACAAGTATAGCTTACTGTTAAATAGCTTAATATCCCTTAAGGTGCTAAGGAAATATATGGAGTCTGGTTATGGAAAATCATCTGGAGAAGGTGCAGCCAGAGAGAATTCTGATAATAACTTTAATATCATCGCAATAGCCGCTTCCACCGGCGGAGTCAAGGCAATATCCAAATTAGTTTCCGGACTTCCATCAGACTTCCCCGCGCCTATACTGGTTATCCAGCATCTGAGTCCCAATTTTGAGAGCCAAATGTCGAAAATCTTAAGCAAAGTCACATCATTGAAGGTCAAACCGGTAGAGGACGGCGAGAGTCTGAAAAAAGGCACAATATATACCGCTGTGCCCAATAAGCATATAATAGTCAATCCTGATCGCACAATCTCACTTGCCACTCTGGATAGAGTCCACTTCACCAGGCCCGCAGCAGATGTAACATTTGTGACGCTGGCAAGTTGCTGCAGGGATAAAGTTATAGGCGTAATTCTGACAGGTGCAGGCCAGGATGGAGCGTTAGGCGCTCTTGCCATAAATAGGGCGGGCGGCAAGATAATCGCTCAAGAAGATCCAGAGGTTCCCAGCATGCCTGATGCAGCTATAAGGATAGATGATGTGGACTATATCACGCCGCTCGCGGAAATTGCACCGCTGCTGATTAATCTGGTTACTATGAATAGATAGATCGGTTCCCATTCTAAAATAGTTATTCTTTAGCTGCTAAAAGCTGAAAGTTATCAAAACATATTCTCTTTAGCCTTCTGGAAACGCTTGGCCATATCCTCGAGATCCTCAGCGCTGAAGGCTCTATTGGCCATATCTAATATCTTATTCTCTTCCTCCTCGATATGACGTTCCACGTTATCCTTAATGACCTTTAATTTTGCCAACCATCGATTATCGTCTGTTGGTGTTATATCCAAGTCATCTGCTGCCGATCTGATCAGATTATGTTCTTCTACAGCCACCAGGATTTCGTCTTCGATAATCCTTTCCAGTGCAGGATAAAATACTTCCTCCTCACACTGCATATGCACCAGAAGATCCTTCTCTGTTGAAGCCCAGGTAACATTTCGTGTATACGGGGTCTCGGTTGTTGTTGCCATAAGATCGCCAAATGATTTGAGAGTCTTTTGATGATCCATCTTAATGAGATCCAATATGCTTAAGGTCATTTAATCTATCCTTTGATCATTATTTGTTCTTATGCAGCCAACTTCGTTTTAGTGATGACTAACATTCAGTTCCTGTCTTATGGACAGATTATTATGCGGCGCTATGCTATCTCAAAAGCCTATCCGCTAGCAGCAATTGCCAATTATTCTAATATGATTATTCTATAAATAATTTTGTGAGTTGTAATCTTTGTAAATGCAAATTATACTTGCCGGCATTGACTAAATTGCAATAGCCGCATCAATCAGATCGCTTGCAGCGCTGTAGAGCAGCCTTCAGTTCTTCAATATTTACAGGCTTGGCGATATAATCATCCATCCCCGATTCAATGCACTTCTCTCTATCTCCTTCCAGAGCGTGTGCAGTGAGTGCGATTATCTTCGGCTGCCTCCCTACTCCGAATCTCTGACGGATGATCCGGGTTGCTTCCAGGCCATCCATCTCCGGCATCTGCATATCCATGAGAACAACATCGTAGTGCAGGCGCTCTATCGCTGAAACGGCCTCCTGTCCATCGGCCACAGCATCTGCATGATAGCCCAGCCTTTGAAGCATTCGCATTGTTACCTTCTGGTTCAGAAGGTTATCCTCTGCCAGCAGTATGCGCAGATTTCTGCCCAGATCCGACCTCCTATCATCGCTTTTGGGAGAAGACTTTTGCAGATCAAGATCCCGCATATCGGATTTTTGTGCATCGGATTCTTGAGTGTCAACATCCCCGTTTGAAAAGGCCTGAACAAGAATCGTAAAATGAAAGATCGATCCTTTACCAAGCTCGCTCTCAGCCCAGATCTTGCCGCCCATCATATCCACGAGGTTCTTGCAGATTGCGAGACCTATGCCAGTTCCGCCGTACTTGCGCGTGTTTGAGGCATCCACCTGGCTGAAGGGCTTGAAGAGCTTATACATCATATCCTGAGGGATGCCAACGCCAGTATCTCTGACAGAGAAATGGAACTCATAAAGATCCCACATCTTCAGTCTGCTTGAGACAGAGATCGTAACCTCTCCTTTATCCGTAAACCTGATGGCATTGGAGAGCAGGTTTCCAAGTATCTGGCGAAGCCTCACTTGATCGCCTACGACTATCTCCGGAACGCTTTTGTCTATCAGGTAGGATAACTTCAGTTCTTTGCTGGCTGCCTCTCCGATCAGAAGGTAAATGGAATCCTCAATACACCTTCGCAATCCAAAAGGCTGTCTCTCAAGCTCCACTTTGCCCTTCTCCATCTTCGAGAAATCGAGGATCTTATTGATGAGGGCAAGGAGTGCTTCTCCGCTGGTCTTGATTATTTCAATGGACTCCATCTGTTCTTGCGGCAGCCCTTCATTCAAAAGGAGGGACGTCATGCCTATGATGGCGTTCAAAGGTGTCCTCAGTTCATGGCTCATTGTTGCGAGGAACTGAGATTTGGCCACATCCGCCGCCTCTGCAGCCTCCTTCGCCCTCTTCAGATCCTCATTGATCTTGATGAGCTCAGCAGTCCTTTCATCAACCCTCATCTCCAGCTCATCCCGCGCTCTTCTCAGCGCGTCTTCCGCTCTTTTGCGCTTGGTGATATCATGGGTTATGCCAAGAATTCTGCGAATCTTCCCGCGGCCGTCGAGAAGGGGGATTATGTTAATCATAATCGCCTGGCCGCCCATTCTTTTAGGTCTGGTGCGCTCCAGAGTCTGAGGCGTCTTTGTCTCAACAGCACGGATAAGTGCCGGGAGATATGAATTGATCATATCCGGCGGAAAGATCTCCTCATCCTTCCGTCCCACCACATCCTTCTCTGAGAGCCTTAATATCTGAAGGCCCTTCAAGTTGACAAAACGAACCCTTCTATCCTCATCATAAATTACAAAAACATTGGGGAAGTTATCAATAGCATCCCTGAACCTTTTCTCGCTTTCACTCAGCGCTTCCTCGCTCAGGCGCAAAACTTCTTCAGCCCGCTTGCGCTCAGTGATATCCATAACTGCGATCCTGAGCTGTCTCCTGTCCGGCGTGCGGACTCCAGTGGCCATGCCCTCGATACAGGCATAGATTGCAGGCGCTTCATCTCTGAGAAGACTCAGCTCACAGGTCTGCCTCGCAGATGTCTCAAACGCCGATTTACAGAAAGTGATGAAGGACTGCCGATCCGCAACTGCAATAAAGAGCTCAAAGCGTCTGCTCAATAAGCTGTCCTTTTTCATTCCAAGGAGCTCAGCCCCAGCGACATTGACCTCCAGGATCTCCCTGCTCTCATCGAGGGTAAACAATCCTATGGGCGCAAAGTCGTAGAGATCCGAATACTTTGCCAGCGCATTATTTATCTCAAGCTTTGCTCGCCTCAGCTCTTCATTCTGCATCTCCAGCTCAATCTGATGGATCTGCATTTTGTGTACAAGGGCCAAGGCATCAGCGCTAGCTGCATCATCCTCAGAAACGCACTTTGAATGATCTCCTGCCGGCCGGCGCGAATTATTATTATCGGGATCGGAACTGGATTTATACTTCATAGCCCTCCCTGCAAACGAGACAGCACTCTGTGACCCGCGACCTTTTCTATAGCAATGAGAGCCCCAGCAATCTCCCTCCGGCTCCATTACGGCTTGTTGCGTCAGCTGAAAAGCATTGGCTTCTTCGAATTTTTCATTTATTTGTGTATTCGGTTATTTAGAATTATCTCTTAGAATTATCTCCAGATAGAATTTTTAGCCCGGAGGTATATTCTTAAGCACATGAAGGTTCTCGCCGTCACAGGAAGGCTCGCCCAGGATCTGGTAAGGCATTCCGCATGTGGGGCTGACGTGCTCGTGCTTGATCTGGATATAGCTGCATTCATTACTCCTGAGATGCTCGTTTCCTCTGCCCCCGAGGGCTATGATCTCATCCTCATTCCAGGAGCCATCACTGCCGATTTTACAAAAGCCGAAAAGGCCCTTAACACAAAGATCAGGCTGGGCCCAAAACATGCTGCCGATTTGAGCTTTGTGCTTAGGCACCTGGATGAGATAGAGCTTTCGCAGACTTTACCTGCCTGCGTCCTATTTGAGGAGAGAATGAAAAGGGAAGCACGTCTCGCGCTGCAGCAGCTTGAGTCCGAGGCGACTCAAAAACTTATGATAAAGGGCGTGAAGATCGGCGGCGTTTCAAGGATGAAGGTTCTGGCAGAGATCGTCGACGCCACAAAGCTTTCCTGCGATGGCCTCGTCAAAAGAATACGCTACTGCGAAGATCAGGGCGCAGACATGATAGACCTCGGCCTGCCTCTCGATGCCGAGCCTTTAGAGGCCGCTGAGGCTGTCAAAATCGCCAGAAGTGCAACGGATCTGCCGATAAGCATCGATGCTGTAAGGTTCGACCTCATCCTGGCAGGCGTCGAAGCGGGCGCAGATCTCATTTTAAGTCTGAACGACGAGAATCTGCCGCTTGTGGGCGATGCCGTAGCGGAAGCAGGAACAGCAGCGGTTGTAATACCGGGGCCGGGCCGGATAAGCCTGGAAGAAAATCTACAGGCTGCACAAACTCTTGGCATAAGCTGCATAGCCGATCCTGTCCTGAGCCCGCCGCTTCAGGGACTTGCGGAATCTCTGCAGGGCTACATCAGATTTAAAAAGGATCATCCCGACATGCCGCTTTTCTTTGGAGCGGGGAATGTTACAGAGCTTTTGGATGCCGATTCTCAGGGAGCTAATGCCATACTGGCAGCCCTCGGCGCTGAGGTAGGAGCAAGCATTCTCTTCACACCTGAGTACAGCCCGAAGGCCAGAGGAAGCATCCGCGAGCTTAAGACCGCCGCTGATATGATGCAGCTTGCTGCCAGGAGAATGACTCCTCCCAAAGATCTGGGCATAGATCTCCTTGTCTTGAAGGAGAAAAGGCGAAGATTCCAAGAGAAGATGCCGGATGATGTCGTAGAAGCATCCGGATTTCATGAATTTAAGCCTGATCCCAAGGGCAGCTTCAGGATCTTCATCGCGGATGGATTGATCGTTGCGGAGCATTCGAAGGCAAGGGTAGCAGGCGCAAAAGCAAGGGACATTTTGAACACTCTTATAGACAGAGGGCTGATTTCGCGGCTGGATCATGCAGGCTACCTGGGCAGAGAGCTCGAGAAGGCTGAGATAGCTCTGGCCCTGGGAATAAGCTTCGTTCAGGACGAACCGCTCCGCCCAGAAAAAAGATAAATAATAAGTGCCTCACGAATGTAGCCACGATGAATCAGAAGGTATTTGCGATCTTCGTTGGGGGAATAATGATCCTCTCGGCCTTCGCGGGCTTCATGTTTCGAGGCAATGATCAGGGCGCGAACGTTGTAGCCACGACAGGGCCGGTATCCCTTGACACCTTTGGAGTGCAGGGCAGTCTCGTAGATATGAGCTTCAATAATCTGGAAGATACCCTTGCGATGTGTCCTGAGAGCACAACAATGGCATATTGGCTGAACACAAGCGTGTCTCAAAATCTGACGAATGCTGTCCAGGCTGCCTTTCCGCCATCGCTCGCATTGAGCTATGGATCGCAGCTTTATCCAGTCGGTATCGAGAAGTTTGGGGTAGCTTACTTCAACGATACGTTCGCCGAATTCCACTGGATCAGGCCATTTAGAGTAGGCTATGACGGCATAGTCCTGCCCTACCAGGGCTACATGCTGATTCCCAGCAGCGCAGATTTATCAGCAGTAATGGGAATGCCGACGATCTTCGGTCCGAATAACGGCCTTGAAAATGTGATAAACGTCGTCTCAGGAAGCAATCTATCTACAGATAAGTTCACACTTCCTCAAGGAGAGATCGCTGATCTGCAGTTTGCTGCCCTCGGCAAAAGCACACCAGGCATGAACGCGACCGGGTACAGGGAGTTCTACCTTGGAGTGAGCAAGATCGACAGCGGATACAACATCAATGCCAAATACCTGAGCCCGGATGCCGGCGCTATGGATAAGATCAAGGGAATTGCGGGACGCTATGGACTGTACCTCTCGAATAAAGGTTCCACGACAGAGATCTCGGGTACAGTTCCTGATAGCAGCTTGACGGGTGCTCTCGAAGCCTTCATGGCTCCCTGACTTGCGAGGCAATCATGAGGCTGTAGCGCAACCTTTTTACAGGAGGAAGATCAGCCTCATCTAGTCATTAAGACGATTTTATGATACGATGAATGATGATGGGCTAGAATGGCCCTGAAGGAGAATTAGTTATGGCTAGACCGATATACGTAAGATTCGATGTTCCACCAGAGCTGGCTGCAAAGTCCGTTGAGGCACTTGAGCTGGCTCGTGACACAGGAAGAATAAAGAAGGGAACAAATGAGGCCACCAAGGCCATTGAGCGCGGTGTTGCTCGATTGGTTATTATAGGCGAGGATGTTCAGCCTCCAGAGATCGTAGCTCATATTCCTGCACTCTGCGAGGAGAAGAAGACGCCTTACATCTACATCAAAAAACAGAGCGAGATAGGCTCCGCTGCCGGCCTCGGCGTAAAGAGCGCAGCTGCAGCCATCGTTGAGCCTGGAAAGGGAAAAGAGCTGGTCGAAGAGATCATCCAAAAGGTACAGGCTCTGAAGTAGGTGATTCTCAGTGGTGGAAGATGAAGGAGGAGTTCCTGCAGAGGTTATCGAGATAATTGGTGTTACCGGCATGCATGGCGAGGCTACCCAGATCAAATGCAGGATCCTCGAGGGCAGCAACAAAGGCCGCATCATTACCAGAAACTGTATGGGACCCATCAGAATGGGCGACGTCCTAATGCTGCTGGAGACCGCCAGAGAGGCCAAGAAGCTGACCAGCAGGTGAAGAAGAGATGGAAGAAAGAAAGTGCTCCTTCTGCAGCAAAATAATTGAGCCTGGAACAGGCAAGCTTTACGCCAAGAAGGACGGTACTGTTTATTATTTCTGCTCATCCAAATGCGAGAATAACGTCCGACTTGGACGTGTGACACGGCGCATCAAATGGGCCAGAAAGGGTACAGCCAAGAGCACATAAGGCTGCTTCGAATCAGGGCTTATGTTTAAGGGGGCATAGAACATAGCTCCAGAAATGGAAAGGACCTTTGTAATGGTCAAGCCAGACGGAGTTCAGCGCGGACTGATCGGCAACATAGTACAGCGGATTGAGAACAAGGGCTTCAAGATCGTGGCAATGAAGCTTGCCATAATGTCGAAGGAGAAGGCTGAAGAGCACTATGCCGAGCACAAAGGCAAGAAGTTCTTCGGCGATCTTGTGGGCTTCATCACCAGCGGTCCTTCGGTCTCAATGGTCGTCGAGGGGCGGGGCGCGATTGCCGCTATGAGAAAGATGAACGGCTCGACAAATCCCGCTGATGCTGCTCCAGGCACGATAAGAGGCGACCTTGGAATTGAGACTGGGCGAAATGTCGTCCACGGCTCAGATTCGCCTGCATCCGCAGCCCGCGAAATTGCGCTTCATTTTGAAAAATCAGAGATTCTCGATTACAAGCGTATAGATGAAGCCTGGCTCTACGAGTAAGCATAAGTGATGTAAGGGAAGGCAGATCTGATCTGTCGTCTCTTACAGAAACTTTAAATTCCAGAAAATAAATCCTATTTTTGGAGAAAAAATAACCAAGAATATCCCAGAGCATAAGGGCTTAGGATAAGAGTACTAAAGAATAAGATCGCAAAGGGAAAAAAGCATAAGAGAGCAGATATGCAGAAGTCAAAGAAGGGCAGCAAGTCCAAGAACGTACAACAGTCCAATATGAGAACCCCGATAGTAGTCGTAATGGGACATGTAGACCACGGAAAGACAACGCTGCTCGACAGAATCCGGGGGACTACTGTTGCGAAGTTCGAGGCCGGCCTGATCACCCAGCATATCGGAGCCACAGAGGTTCCATTGGATCTGATACAGGACTTCTGCGGTGCTCACTTCGGAGCCGAGATACAGGTTCCTGGACTTCTCTTTATAGACACGCCGGGCCATAGAGCATTCACATCTCTGCGGAGCCGCGGCGGATCGCTCGCAGATCTGGCGGTTCTCATAGTCGATGTAAACGAGGGATTCCAGCCCCAGACGATAGAATCCCTGAATATACTCAAGAGATATAAAACGCCCTTTGTTGTCGCAGCCAACAAGATAGATCGATTGGCCGGCTGGCGATCCATCGAGAATGCACCTTTTGCAAAGAGCATTAAGAATCAGATCGATAGGGTCGCTCTAGAGCTGGATAGCAGGATATATGAGCTGGTCGGAGAGCTTTATAAGTATGGATTTGATGCCGACAGATACGACAGAATCCGCGATTTTACGAAAACAATAGGCATCGTTCCCATCAGTGCAATCACAGGCGAAGGTGTGCCTGACCTGCTTATGGTTCTGGTGGGCCTTGCCCAGAGATTTTTGAAGGAGAGCCTGCGTGTCACTGTATCCGGCCCCGGCGTTGGAACGATACTCGAGGTCAAGGAGGAGCGCGGCCTCGGGACCACCCTGGACGTGATACTTTACGACGGCGAAATCAAATCGGGCGATGCTGTAATTGTGGGCACCGCCCGTGAGCCGATCATCACAAAGGTGCGTGCGCTTCTCAAGCCCAAGCCTCTCTCCGAGATCAGGAGCGAGGAGAAGTTCATGCCTGTGAGACATGTCGTCGCAGCAAGCGGAATCAAGATATCGGCCCCGAAGCTTGAGGGCGCTCTCGCAGGATCGACGATCAAAGTTGTCGGTCCATCTAACGATGTCGAAGCGATGTCAAAAGAGATGAAGTCGGAGCTTGAATCCGTCAGGATCGATACAGGAATAGAAGGTGTGATCCTGAAGACGGACACCATCGGCTCGCTCGAAGCAATCGTCGGGGAGCTGAGGGATAAAGAGATTCCAATTCATATGGCGGATGTCGGCCCGATAACCCGCAGAGATGTTATAAGGGCGAACTCGATCAAAGATCCACTGCTGAAAGCCATTCTGGCATTCAATGTTGAGCTTCTGCCTGATGCTATATCCGAGATCCAGAAGACCAATATCCCTGTTTTCACAAGCAATATTATCTATTCGCTGATCGATGATTACAGCGCCTGGGTTGATGCTCAGAAGATGAAGATGGAGCAGGAGCGGCTTGAAGCCGTCATTCGACCCGGAGCCGTGCGCCTTCTGCCTGACTGCGTCTTCAGGCAGTCGAAGCCTGCGATAGTAGGAGTTCAGGTCATCGGCGGAGTGATCAGGACACAGACAAACCTCATGAGAGAAGATGGCGCAAACGTTGGAGCCATCAAGGGGATCCAGGCACATAACGAGAATATAGGATCTGCAACCGTCGGACAGGAGGTTGCCATATCCATTGACGGTCCGACCGTCGGCCGCCAGATCCACGAAGGAGATATCCTTTACGTCAATATTCCCGAGAAGCACTCCAGGATTGTGGAGCAGGAGCTGAAGCCCAAGCTCAATGAGGATGAGCGTGAGGTGCTGGAGAAGTTCCTGGAGATAAAACGGAAGAAAGAGCCCTTTTGGGGCCGCTGATTAAAAAGGATCTCCGTGCAATTTTATCGATAATAAACTCAGCTTATGCCAAGCTTGCTCAATATAATACTCTCAAGCGTATCCTTAGGATAGTTTCCGAGATGTTTGTATGCAAGAGAGCCGTTTTTGAATATGAGCAGCATTGGGTAATGATAGATGTGGTACTTGACACGGGTCTTATGGTTCTGATCCGTGAGGAGCTTGCCGAAAACAACCTTGCCCTTGAAGTCCTGCGCCATTTCATCTATCGTTGGAGAAATAAGACGGCAGGGTTCACATCCCTCTTTCCAGCAGTCCAGAACGAAGCTCGAGTAGTTCTTGATAGCTGAATCAAGAGTATTATCTGTTATTGTTACTGGAGTGGTTGGAGATTCATGCTGCCAGGGACGGGCTCTGCCGGCTATACCGACTGTATCGACTGTATCGACTGTATCGATTGTATTGATTGTATTGATTGTATTGATTGTATCGATTGTATTGTCCACCTTGGCCATACTGGCGGCGTCATTTTTATCACTGATGGCTGCTGCCACAATCGGTATAACTATGATCAGTATGATCGTTATGCATAGGTTGAGCGAATATCGAGATATCATCGACCCCCTCATCATCATTCCCAAATAGACTTCTTGGGAATAAATATTAAAGCTTTTCAGCTAATCTATTAGCTAATCTGTCAGCTAATCTGTTATGTGCTGATAAATTGATATTATCATTATTATATTTTATAGGATAATTCGAGTTTGGCCGAAAGGTATATTATCTACATAAGCCGTTTATAAAAAGCTGCACTAACGTCGCTTCGTCATAGAGATGTTTTGTAGCAGGATCGGTCCAAGGGATCGATGCCAAAGGTAAGTGAAACAAATGGAAAGGTTCGGAAATAGAGGCGGCTTCAATAGAGGCCCGAGAGAGATGCACGATGCGACATGTGCAGAGTGCGGAAAGCAATGTCAGGTTCCCTTCAAGCCGGATGGCTCGAGACCAGTTTACTGCAGCGAGTGCTATCAGAAGCACAGGCCTGCAAGGTCACCTAGAAGATACTAGACTAGAACAATCGCGCAATAGTTTTGTTTGCCGGTGCAGGGCGATGGTTCTGGCCCTGCAAGATTTAATTTTCGTTTCATTTATAATTCTAAAACCATTCCATCACACGAAGCTACGACATTATCAAATCCGTGAATGCTCTTAACAGCGTTTAGCCTTTCCATTATGGTTGTATATCTGGCGGCATCGAAGTGGACGAGAGCAAGCCTCTTTGCATTTGCACGACGAGCGATGTCCGCAGCATCCTGAGGATTGAGGTGAGGCCATTCAGGGCTATCCTCTCCAGGAAGATGAGCACACTCGGCAATGAGAAGATCGGCATCTTCTGCCAGCTTGATTGCATTATCGCAGATGCCTGTATCAGGCACATAGGCGATCCTCTTTCCATCGAGCTCAAATTGGTAGCCCATGCACGGCGAGGCATGAACCAGATAGTAGCACTCCAGTGGAAATGGAATTTTGTAAGGCCCCTCCGTTAGCTCATTGACCTGCACAGGGTAAGGCATCTCGCTAAAGGGAATTGTAAACGGCCTAGCAATAATGGTGTCCAGAGTCTTCTTTATTCCTTTTTGGCCATAGATGTAAAGCATCGGGAAGCGGAACTTGTTAAGGATATGCAGGCCCTCGATATGATCCAGATGGAAGTGGCTCAGAAAGAGATAGACAGGCAAGCTGTCATGGATATAGCGATCTGCCTTATAGATGCCGTTCCCTGCATCGAGGATTATATGATACTTTTCTGAGTTGACGAGAACAGAAACCGTGTTTCCTGTATCCGTATCATACCAGCCGTTGGTGCCTAGAAAGATTACTTCCATTCTTTAGCCTCAAATGTGCCTTCGTTCAAGCTGCAGTATAGAAAAGCCTGATTATTAGGAGGTATATAAATTGTTTCAGTTGCAATGGATCGATAAAAAATGTTTGAGATTGCTGATTCAGGGCTGCTGATTAGGCTGCTAATTCAGGGCTGCTGATTAGGCTGCTGATTCAGGGCCGCTGATTAGGCTGCTGATTCAGGGCCGCTGATTAGGCTGCTGATTCAGGGTTGCCAATTTAGTGCGGCTAATAATCGCCTACATGAAGTCTGCCGAATGTTCCCAGATGGAAAACTGTCAAAAAGGAGCATAAAGCTCTCTAATTCTACGCTGTCAGACTCTCAAACCTCTCCTGCGCCTTCTCGAGTATCAGTTCCTCCCCCGGAATCACCCCATCCTGCATGAGAACTTTACCATCGGCAATTGTTGTATCCACGCAGCTCGGCATAGCATAAACCAAATGAGATATCATGCTGGTCTCAGGGCTGAACCATGGACGCCTCAAGTTTATGAGCGCCAAATCAGCCAGCGCTCCTTCACATAGCCCGAGGTTCAAGCCTAATGCCCCATAAGCATTTTCCGTCGCCATCTGCCATACTTCCACGGCCTTTATTGCATCAGGCCTGCAGAGTGCGTTCTTCTGGACGATGGCTTCAACCTTCATCTCCTCGAACAGGTCGAGATTATTATTGCTGGATGCGCCATCAGTCCCGATGCAGACGTTGACGCCTTCGGCCAGAAGCTTCTCCAAAGGCACTATTCCTGAAGCCAGCTTTAGATTGCTAACAGGGCAGCTTGCTACATTTACCCCTCTCTTCGCCAGCAGCGCTATGTCTCCATCGGATAGCCAGACGCAGTGAGCAGCCATAACTCTGGGAGAAAGAAAACCGAGTGAATCCAGATACTCCACAGGGCTCTTTCCATGCTTTTTCATGGATTCCTCCACCTCGCCCCGAGTTTCGGATAGGTGGATATGAAGCATTGTATCATTCTTCTCTGCTGTCTCTTTGGCCCATAGCAAAGTATCATCGGAGCAGGTATAGATGGCATGCGGGCCTACTACCGGATGGATGAGATCATCTCCCTTCCATCGCGCTATAAAGTCCTCTGTCATCTTCTTGAACTCCGGCCTGAAATCGAAGACAACTTGGGAGAGAAAGGCTCTCAGTCCCATCTCTTTGGTAGCTGCTGCTGTCTCATCCATGAAGAAGTACATATCGTTGTAGCAGGTGATCCCGAAACGTATCATCTCCAGGCAGCCCAGCTTCACACCCCATCGGATGTCCTCACCCGTCAATTTCGCTTCCAGTGGCCATATCTTCTCCGTAAGCCAGGGCATGAGGGGCATATCATCTGCATAGCCCCTGAAAAGTGTCATGGCAAGATGAGTATGGCTGTTGATAAGCCCCGGGATGGCCAGCTTTCCATGGCCGTCAATAACCTCATTTGAAGACTCGACCTTCAGATCCCGGCCAACCTTTGTGATCCTATTGCCTTCGATAAGTATGTCATAGCCTTTGAGAAACTGTCCTAAGTGTATGAGTGAGACATCCTTGATAAGCATAAACGCTAAAGGGCATAGCTAAATTTAAATTTTCCTGGAGCGAAGAAAAATATCAACAGGCTGAAATTATCGTTTGGAATTTTTAGGAAGCAATATCACGAGATAAGATTTATAATGGGCAGCTAATGCATGGAGACTCGAGGTCATATGGTAGAGTCAAGAGATGGTCGGAACCGCTGTAATATTCATCCTGGGCTGGAGGTTGATGTTGTTCTCAAGAAGGATCAGCGCAGCAATAAGAGAACCCGCGGAATAGTAGAGGAAATCCTTACCAACTCCTCATATCACCCTCACGGGATCAAGGTCCGCCTGAAGAGCGGCAAGGTAGGCAGGGTTCAGGAGATCATCCGGCAGCCTAAATAAAAAGCAAAAGGCGTCTCGGCAACCTGCAGCTATTAATATTTCTACTAACACTTCGATCTATATGGTAAAAGAGATCCATGCATGCCATATTCTTGTCAAGAACGATAAGAAGGCAAAAGAGATTATGGAGAGGCTCGCGAGAGGTGGCGAAAGCTTCTCGGAGATGGCCAGAAAGTATTCCATATGCCCGTCCAGCAAAAACGGCGGAGATCTTGGCTGGTTCGCCAAAGGAAAGATGGTGCCTGAGTTCGAGAAGGCAGCCTTTGAGGGTGAAAAAGGCAAGCTGATCGGGCCTGTGCAGACAAAGTTCGGATACCATATCATAAAGGTACTGGAAAAGAGATAGCTTGGAGATAAGAGGGCTAAAGGATCTTCAGGACAAATTATTGCGGCTCATCATGCTCTCAAATATCGGCCCGGCCAGAGCGAGCTTATCATGGGCCTTTGTGAGCTTGCCCATCTGGATATCATCTCCGGATATGCCTATAATTGCAGTCAGGTTCTTCATGTCTCCTGTGAATCCGTCATCAAATTTGACTGCAAGAGGCCTGTATTTCGAGTACTTATCATTAAAGGCCGCAAGGGCTGATGAAAGATTCTGATAGCTGCTGAGGGATTCCTTGTTTAGTCCCTTACTGGTATAATCGAGCGTCAGGTTGTAAGGATTCCTCATATCCATGATATCCCTTGTGAGCATATCCTTTGTGAGAACTGCACTTGTGTAAGCGCCTGCAACAGCAATTACAATTAAGATGGCCAGCGATGCTCTGATCAGGTTCTTGTTGCTTCTTTTGACCCTCTCGCAGGTGTTCCATCTAAGCATATTGTAAAAGCCGCATACGCCCGTCGCAGCCTGAAAGACCATGAGTGCTGCTATTAGATAGAGAAGGATCTGCCAATCAGTGCTCACCCAGAAGAAGCCTGCTATGATGCAGATCTCCGCCAGGAAGACTCTGAGAAGCCTGTCAAGAGTGCCTATGTTCTTCACGGCCTGGAAGGTTAGATCGCGATTATTTAAGGCTTTGTTATTGATGTTTTGATTATTCTCCGCACATAATGCTACGGACAAGATTTAATATCGGGCGTTTGGACTCATAGCCCTTCCATTCCGAAGGCTGTACACTTCAGGTTATCTCAATCGTCTATATCTAATATGGACGGCTGGTAATATAAAATTAT
The DNA here is from genome assembly GCA_041946675.1 of Methanotrichaceae archaeon. Classification (GTDB taxonomy): domain Archaea; phylum Halobacteriota; class Methanosarcinia; order Methanotrichales; family Methanotrichaceae; genus CAWBKV01. Next base: position 18,633 of record JBHGAU010000051.1, read on the forward strand.
GTTTTTATGTGTGGTAGTCTCTGTGATAAGAGGCGAAAGCTAAATTGAGGAACTGCCATAATCTCCATTTCTATCATAAGCTTCAATGTAGCTTATATTATTAAATAGACTAAAATTAGATAGCTGAGCCTTGAAGCCTCAGGTGTATTCAGGTATATTGCACACCGAGATCCTCTGGCTCACCCATATTTCTCTCTTTATGCAGGATCTTGCTGATTGCGCTCTCGAAATCGCTCTGATAGACGGTTGTGCGCTCCTCACGGATCGCGAACATGCCTGCTTCAGTGGATATCGCCTTGAGGTCCGCCCCGCTTGATCCTTCAGTTAAATCCGCAATTTTGCCCAGATCCACATCATCATCCAGATTCATATCGGAGGCATGAATCTTCAATATAGTCTTCCGGGCCTCTTTATTCGGCAGTGGAATTTCTATTACCCTGTCGAATCTTCCCGGTCGGAGGAGTGCGGGATCAAGCATATCCAGGCGGTTTGTGGCAGCAATGAGCTTCACCTCTCCGCGGGCATCAAATCCATCCATCTCTGCCAGAAGCTGCATCAGCGTCCTCTGAACCTCACGATCTCCGCTTGTCGCTCCATCCATCCTGCGTGCTCCGATTGCATCCAGCTCATCTATGAATATGATCGCTGGCGCCTCGGTCTTTGCCAGCTCAAACAGCTCGCGGACCAGCCTAGCGCCCTCGCCGATATACTTCTGGACGAACTCAGACCCAACTACTCTGAGGAAGGTTGCATCTGTGCTGTGTGCAACTGCCTTTGCCAGGATTGTCTTTCCCGTCCCCGGCGGCCCATGCAGGAGAACCCCTTTAGGCGGCTCAATTCCCACTGCCTCAAAGAGGTCGGGCCGCTTCAGCGGCAACTCCACAATCTCTCTAATCTCGGATACTTGTGTATCAAGTCCACCAATCTGGGAGAAGTCCACATTGGGAGCCTCTTCGATCTCCATGCCGAAGACCGCAGGATCGCGCGGCGATGGCAAGACACACATCACTGCAAATGATTGCTGATTGAGGCCGACTTGTACTCCGGGCTTAATCTCTTCTTCGATGAATTGTGATAGATTGACAACGAATCTTGGTCCAGTGCTGCTTTTAACGATGACCCTGTTCTCGTCTAGGACATCGATGATGGTGCCCACTATCATGGGACCTACACGTAGTCTTTCAAGCTCGCTTCTAAGTTTTCTGGCCTCCCGCTCAAATTTGAGCTTCTGGTTTTCAATTACTCTCTTCTCGCCTTCTACTCTATCCTTCTGCTCTCTAAGTGCCAGATTGCGCTCTTCAAGCTGACGCATGCGATCCAGGATATAACGGGAGAAATCCGCGCCACCCTGGGGCTCGTTCAAACCATCTCCGCTGTCCATATCTACAAAGATTATTAAACTCCGACCCCTATAAAGGTTTCC
>JBHGAU010000052.1:0-18699 GCA_041946675.1 Methanotrichaceae archaeon
ATGTACGGGCTGTATCCCGCCATTGAAATGGCGGGGATTAGCCCTGATTTCTTCCTAAAGATAAAGTCTATTTCCCGTGCCCACATCCCTCCTGTGTCGAATAGCCCACCCAGCCCTTGAAGATGCGGTGGACGCTTATCGCCCCCACGATAGGCTCATCCGGAACGCTCAGCGAGCTTGGAAACAGGATAAATGGCTGAGTCTGGGTCCCCCCTAAACCGCCATGTGAGCCCACCAACTCCTCGAAGGCTGCAACCTCGCCTGTCCCAGGATCATATGAGCTGTTCACCAGTATGTCGGGACAGTCCTGAAATCCGTCCTCGCGGATCAGATGTCTTGCAGCATTCGTCCCGAAGGCCTTCAGGGGATTTTCGCCCTTTATATGATTTTTTTCAAGGAAAAATATGCCATTTTTTCCAAGTATCATCGCTCCATGCTCTTCCGAATGAACCATAACAAAGGCAATGCCCTCGTGCTGTACAAGCCCGGGAAGGAGTAGAGGAAAGCGCTGGCTTATCTCTTCAAAGCTCAGCCGCCGCTGCCAATCTGCAAAGTATATCAGTCCAAGGTTGCCGGATGCAGTAACAATGATATTGGCCCTTCCGGCCTCAGCATTCTTATCGCATTCTTTGCAAATTATTTCATGATCCGGCCCCATAATGATCGTTCCTTCATAGGTTCTCGGCCTGAGCGCCTGGCGAAACGCCCTTGTTGAGAGCCTTTCCTCGTTCCTGATGGCATCGTTCAGAAGATCATTGAAATGCATCCAGGCATCTGTTGCTGCCGTGATCTCTTCTACGCTCAGATCCCTTGATATCAGGCTCTTCACCAGGTCCTTGAGGCTCATGCCGTAGCGCTGCCTGAAGGTCGCACCCTGAGATTGGCCGTGATCGGATAAGACTACGAAGCGGTAAGGTCTGGGGGCTCTCCTGGATATCTTCTCCAGGCGGGAAAATTGATTGTCCAGCCTTCGCAATGTTCCGAGGGCATCTTTACGTTCGATTCCCGAATGGTGTGCCACCTCATCGTAGCTGCTGAAAGTGGCATAGACTGCTGCAGTGCCCTCAAACATGTCGCCCATCAATGTTGCTACATCGAGATCTGGAAGAAACGCCGTAGCTGCGGCCCTGAGGAAGGGATATACTCCAAGCCTGTGAACTCGAGGCTTTTCATTACGGATCAGCTGGCTCAAGCCGTACCCGAGCTCAGTAAGCATATCCCAGAGAATGAGCCCTAAACTGCGAGAAAGGTTATAGGGATTCAGGAAGTAGGCATAGAACTGGCTGGCATGGATCTTGGATGTGTTAAATAGCGAGCTGGTGGTGATCATCACATAGGGCGCATCTCCTGAGAACATGCTTGTTCTGCTGGCTCCATCACAAGCCAGAAGGCCGTTTCCATTTGAGATCGACCTCTCTATCCTGGCAGCTGAAGGGGGATGACTGGATATTATCTTCCGCTTCTCCGACTTTATGTAGTATGAAAAGCCGGGGATGTTTGTGTTGTTGCCGTGAAGTATCCCGGCCTGGCTTGCCGCTGTCTGCGATGAAAGGTCCGTCTCCCAGCCAACCAACCTGTGGCTGCCATCCTCCAGCCAGCGCTTCAGAGTGGGCATATAGCCCTCACGCAGTGCCCTTTGCAGAATTGGCTCTGCCAGACCATCGATCTCCAGAAATATGGTGCCCGGAATATCAGTCTTCAGAGACCTCTTATCGTTCTGGATCTGCTTCTGAAGCACCATGCTGTACCATGAATCGTCCTTATCGATGGATAAGATTCCGCCCAGGCCCGATGTTACGAGCGACATCCCTATTGCTACGCCCATAGCCGCGGCGAGGCCATGAACAAAGAAGCCGGGCACAAAGTTGCTGGCCAGCTGAATCATCAGGCCGTTCAAGATCAATACGAATATGCCGAAGGTGTAGATGGCAATTGGGAGAGCAAGGCGGATCAGCGTGGGCCAGATCAGAGCATTGAGCAGCCCAATTGCTGCCGCCGCTATTATGGGCGTATACCAGAACTCGATTGTTAGGGCCTTTGGAAAGAGCACTGCAATGATTATCAGAGCTAATGATGAAATCGCCCAAACTGCCAGCAAGCGGCCCAGGAACTTCAAGGATGATATTTTCGTGTCTCTCATGAATCCTCAATCATATTAAAACCAGTATGCTATCGGTAAAATCTTTTACGATGTATTTTGTTTTATTAGATCAGTTATGGTTGTAAGCGAGTTTGGAGTTGAATCAACAGCATCCTACTGGTACCGGGTAGTTCAGGTTTTAAGCGATGAGATTAATACAGCTGACCTGGTTAGACATCTTGTTCAAAGATATTGGTACAACTGGCAAAGTTAAGCCGAAGGGTGGTGGCCGACATCCCTGTTTTGAATTGTTTTCATGGAAAAATAGTTGAAGAAGGACTATAAATTCGCTCGAAAGGGTTATCTTCCCGAATCTACGTTACATGCCTAGAGGATATGGAAATGAGCACTAAATCATTGGTATGTCTGATTGCCCTGATAACACTTCAATTGAGTCCCTGCCTCGGAGAGTATCAGACATTTCCCATCTGGCACTACAATGCTTCCTTAGATTTCGGCGGAAAGAATGTGACCGTTGAGACCCGGCCTATAACATCGGATCTTTACAGCACTATGCGTTCAATTCTCTTCCGGGGCAGCTCGGCTGGAGATTGGGGATCCATCTATCTCTTGGATAGCCGTCAGCCGGCATATTCTGTGCCGATGGAGGACACACTCAGATCGCTTATGATATCGTCATGCAAGGCCGTCAGGATAAATCCCGGAAGTATCGGAAACATTAGCGGGCTTATAGCAAAAGCCGATGCCAGAGTTGAGCATGGGTTTGGCCAGACCTGCTACGGCGGGATTGTTCAGCTCACATCGCCGGGACCGCAAGAGAACACATTCTTCGTAGTAATTGGTCACTTCACAGATGAATCACTTAACGAGGCCTTCGTCAAGACCGCAAATATTTATTATACCGGATGATCCGGACGAGTTTTTCTGCGGGGTTCTCCCGCAAGCATTATTTAGTCCTATATCGTTTAGGCATGGGGGTTTGATGAATGAGGTTAGTAATATCTGTCGTATTAGTCATAACAGCAGCCATACTCATACTCACTGCAATGCCTGCCTCAGGTTCTCAGGAGGTAGTATCGCTTCGAGACTACAGCGTGTCTCTGGATTTCGGCAACAAGGATGTCACGATCGAGCCTATGCATTCCAGTTCAACAATGGATACAGTACTTCACTCCATAACCTTCAGGGGAGATAACGAAACCGATTTTGCAACTGTATATCTCTATGAATATGCAGTGCCTCAAATGTTCGACCTTCAAGATAGATTACGGAGCTTCATGAAATCCTCCTGCACCATGGTTGACATCGATCCTGCCATGGTTTCAGGAATGAGCGGATATATAGGCACAGGCAGAGCAAGGGTTGAACATGGCTTCTCAAAGCAGATTTGCTACGGCGGCATAGCTTCGCTTCCATCAGGCGCGGTGGGGCAGAGAGATTTCTTGATCATATCGCACTTTGTAGATGAAGCCCTGAATGAGAAGCTTGTGAAGACCGCTCATATAGAGTATGCCGGCAAGACTGTCAAGATCTAGTCGAAAGCATTCAGTCGGCCGACAATGGCCTCTGTAACACTTCTCGTCCTGCAGCTTCCCCCAAGATCTGGGGTAAGGATGCCCTCATCCAGAGACCAGCTTACCGCCTCCTCTATTCTTTGGGACTTATCAGCAAATCCCAGCCAGTTCATCATCATTGCGGCGCTTCTGATAGCGCCGATGGGATTGGCTATGCCCTTTCCGGCAATATCAGGCGCGCTTCCGTGAATCGGCTCGAATAGCGCCATGTTGTCGCCTATATTCGCACTGGCACAAAGTCCGAGGCTGCCGACTATCCCTGCCGCCTCATCGCTCAAAATGTCTCCGAAGAGATTTGTCGTAACAATTACATCGAACCTAACAGGTCTCACTATCAGGTTGTATGCCGCAGCATCGACATACATATCATCGTAAGAAATTCCACGATCTTCTGCCACCTTTTTGCAGGTCTTCAGAAAAAGACGATCGCTTCCCAGAACATTGGATTTGTGGACGATGGTAAGCTTCCGACGTTTTGCAGCGATATCGCACGCCCTCTCTGCGATCCTTTTGGATCCCCGCCGGGTTATGATCCTGACCGTTCTCGATTCTTCCTCTCCAAGATCTTCTATGCCCGAATAAAGTCCCTCTGTATTTTCCCGTACTATTATCATGTCAGAGCGCTTGCTGTTGAAAGGCCTGATGTTTGCGTAGAGGTCGAGTCCCTTCCTGATCCTCAGAAGAACGCTCCTGTAATTAGGATCAGGCGGCGTTGTTATAGCCCCGAAAAGGATGCAGCTGCATTCCTTTATCGTCTCAAAATCCTCATCGCTCATAGCGGCGCCTGTGCGCTTCCACCTGCCAAGACCGATCTCGATGGGAACCTCATCTATATCAGCTCCAACAGCATGAAGAACAGCCAAAGCGCTCTCTATAACCTCAGGGCCTATGCCGTCTCCTCTTACAATTGCTACTCTTTTCCCTTTACAGCGCTCACAAGACATCGTATTGCCTCAGCTATTGCCCATGGGCCGTCGCCCCAGTGTACTACTGCACCCTGAAATCCGTTCTTTTTGATCAACCCTCGTCTCTCCGAGCGACAGCATCTTGTTATAAAAGGCCCATCAGGCTCGAAGCTGCTTAGAGGACAGATATTTACAAAATCATAGTCTCTACGATCTGATGTTGCCAGAAAGATCTCCCTTGAGACTTCGCATCCGACTATCCTCGGATGATCATGTACAACCTTATCGCTGTCCAGCGATCTGCCAAGACCTGAAGCACGGCATGGATAATAAACCGAATCGCAATTGAATTTCCTCAAATCGAGGATTTTCGGCCTGAACTTCACCGTCAGATCTCCCAGGACTCCGCAACTCTCCAATCTATCGATTACATGCACAAGCCATGGCGGATCCGGCGGGATGACATCTAAGATCTCTATGTTCAGGATCGCATTTAAATCAGGCTTGTGAACGAAGGTTATGTGCTCATCCGGCCCCTGAAATATCACAGTGTTCACAACATTGTTACAGATACTGCTTGCAAGCTCAATCAGCCTTGCCCGGTCTCTTGTATCCACCCTCAAAGGATACTCAGCTATCTGGCGGCCTGAGGCAATCAGCTCCATCTTATCAACTGTCCGCATGAACCCTGTGCCGCTGCTGCTCACACTGTAAAGCTCAGGGCCCTCCTTAAACAGCATATATCGTGTCGAGAAGTAGACAGGTTCATCGGGCTGCTCCTTATCCTTCACGCCTACGAGTTTATAATCCTCGGGGAAGATCATTCTCAGTCCTGCATTGTATTTGATCCTGCCATCTCTTTTCTTCTATGAGCTACAAGCCCGCCGTCCTCAAGTATTCTGAGCAGAAAATCAGGAAGCTTTGTCCCCTGAACTGTGGATTCTCCAACGATGACAGTTCCTGCTGCGAGGTCTATAACAATTTCATCTCCTTCTTTGCAGCTCACATCGGCCTCGACAAGCGGCAGGCCAATATTTATGGCGTTTCTATAAAATATTCTTGCAAAAGATTTTGCAACTACTGCAGAAACGCCGGCCTCCTTGAGCGCCAGAGGCGCTTGTTCCCGCGAAGATCCGCAGCCGAAGTTGCGTCCAGCCACTACCACATCGCCCTTACTGACCTTCGAGGCAAACTGCGGGTCCAGTCCTTCCATGACATGCTCTGCCAAAGTTGAGAGATCTTTGGTCCTCAGATATTTGCCGGGAATTATGACATCAGTGTCCACATCGTTTCCAAAGATCCATGCCCGACCCTTGATCATGCTCCTGAGATTTATCGCTTCTTTATTAGATCTTCCGCTCCCAAAAGTATATTATATTTCCAAGCCCGATCATTAATGCCGATTTGGAGGTGGTACGGCTGCTTGAGATCGAGGATCTATCCGTCAGCATCGGCGGAAAACAAGTTCTCAAAGATGTCAATTTAAGGATAGGCCGGGGCGAGACCCATGCGCTCTTCGGGCCGAATGGAACGGGAAAGACGACGCTTCTCAATGCCATTGCCGGCATTCCCAGGTATGTTGTTGATAGCGGAAGGATTGTTTTCAAAGGCGTGGATATAACCCATAAGTCAATGGATGAGAGGGCGAGGCTTGGCATTGGCATGGCCTTCCAGCGCCCTCCTGCAATACGCGGCCTGAAGCTCAAGGATCTCATCAAGATCATCAATCCAAAAGCTGATGCAAAAGCCATTTTAAAGGAGATGGACTTCGAGGCTTTTTCCGACCGCGATGTCAACCGCGGCTTCTCCGGAGGAGAGGTGAAGAGATCCGAGATGGTTCAGCTTCTGGCACAGCAGCCGGATTTTGTCATGCTTGACGAGCCCGACTCGGGCGTAGATCTGGAAAATATAAAGCTCATCGGCGAGGCTATAGATCAGCTGACTCAGAAGGACCAGAGGCCGAGCTTGAGGGCAAAATCCGGGATCATCATAACGCATTTCGGCCATATCCTCGACTACATGAGGACTGACAGGGCTCATGTGATGCTTGGTGGAACAATAGTCTGCAGCGGAAACCCGACAGAGATCTTGCAGCAGATAAAGAAGAGCGGATATGAGGGGTGTGTGGCATGCCTGTGTCCAACATAGAGGAGAGAGCGAGAGGGGCACGTGAGAAGAAGGCAATGTATGGCCCCGATGTACCTCTGGAGGCTTACGAATCGGAGGCAAAGCCCCATGCGACTGTGAAAGACCCTGAGGAGCTGCCATCTGAGGTTAAGAAGGCGGCTCTGGATGTAGGTGTCAAGCTTGATGCCGAAGAGTCTGGAGCATACGTTCAGATGGACCAGACACCTGTCATCGCCAAATCGCTCTTTGAAGGTGTGGAGATCCTGGATACCGCAGCTGCACTGAAAAAATATGATGGCCTCAAGGACTACTGGTGGAAGCTTGTCAGCCCTGATGCCGACAAGTATGTTGCAGACGTGGCAAATTCGCCGCCTGCCGGATACTTCATCCGCGCTAAAAAGGGCACTAAAACAGTCTTTCCGGTCAAGAGCTGTCTGTACCTGGGCACAACCAACCTGAACCAGCGTGTCCATAATATTATAATAGCAGAGGAAGGCTCGGAGCTGCATGTTATAACTGGCTGCACAACCCCGTCACATGTTCAGCGCGGTTTACATATCGGAGTTTCAGAGTTCTTCATTAAGAAAGGAGCACATGTAAGCTTTACGATGATTCATAGCTGGGGCAAGGAAGTTGAGGTGAGGCCAAGGACAGGGATATATATCGAAGAGGATGGTTCGCTTTCGAACAATTATATCTGTCTGAGACCAGTTAAGACGCTTCAGACGTTTCCGACAGCCACTCTTGCCGGTAGGGGAGCTGTAGCCAGCTTCAACACAGTCATCTACTCCAGCATGGGAAATATCGATGTCGGAAGCAATGTCATTCTCAATGCACCTGAGACAAGCTCCGAATCCATCTCACGCGTCGTCTCAGTTGGCGGCGAGGTCATAGCTCGAGGCAGGATGACAGGAATGGTTCCAGGTGCCAGGGCGCATTTGGAATGCGTTGGATTGCTTTTGTCTGACAAAGGGCGTATCTACTCAATACCGGAGCTGGACGGAAGATCTAAGGACCTGGATATGTCCCATGAGGCTGCCGTCGGCAGGATCTCCGAGGAGGAGCTTGAGTATCTCATGGCACGAGGGCTCACGTCTGAGGAGGCGACCAGCGTAATAGTCAGAGGCTTCCTGGATGTTGAGATAAAGGGCCTTCCGGAGGAGTTGAGACAGGAGATCAAAAATATTACTCAAAGGGAGGATCTGAGAGGATCATAATCCTTCCTTTGCGATTTCTTTTATAGCTGAGAATTTAGGCTTTGTTGAATAGTATCAGCCCGTTCTCTGCTGAACTGCTGATCGTTCATGAGGGCCTCTTGCGATATCTGCTGTCCTGCGAGCACTGCCTCCATATCCGGCCCGAACTCTTTATCAGTGCTGTTATTGAAGATACTATTCCTTCCTACCATTTCGATTGAGGAAAGCTCGGACTTGGTAGGGGCGCAGTATCTCTCAGGCAGTTGGTCGCTCAATTTTATCCTCAATGATGCCAGGAAGTCCAGCTTCATCCGGTAGGGCATTCCAACATTAAAGAATATTATTGCCACAGTCGTATCTGCAGGCTGATAGACGGCAAATGTCATGTTATCCAAGCCACCCCAAAGCGCCTTTAGACCGGAGATGTTTATAGGCGTCGAATTATAACTTGCCTGGGCCATTTCAGGATCAAATGCATTCACGCTCCCGCGAAGCCCTGACAGTGTGAGATTTTTTCGTATCTCACAGGGATAGAGCAGATGCAGACCTACCTTGCTTCCGTTCAGCATCAAACTCATTATCACATCTTCTCCCTGAGAGTAGTTTCCTTCTGCAAAGGCCCCGGAAACTACGGAGACGTTCGAGGGCATACAAAAGCTCATATTTGCGTAACTTCCGATATCCATACTGTGGCATGCCGAGTTCACATCTTGGCACTGGGCAACCGTTAAACATAAAAAAAATACAAGGATCAACTTGGAGGGCGCTGCTAAGCATCCCTTTTTGTATTGCATGATCATCTCTACCTCCCTTAATATCTAAGCCAATATTTAGTTAGGGTCGCTTTCAGGATTAATTAATTTTTGGTTGCTTATATAGCTATATGTCTCTCCAGGCTTATCCCTATCAGAAGCTTCGATATTGTAATATACCAGGATATAGGCTCTCAAATCTATTCAAACTTAAAATAACGACTCAAAAATGGAAAGGTGCTTTGCTTGAGGATAAAATCGTCGGCTCTGTATTGTCCGCTATTCATTATGGCACTGGCAGCAACCGCTGCCGGCAATGCGGTTGTAAATGAAATGGAGCTGAATCCGCCCGAGGGAGGATCCAACTGGGTTGAGCTTTATAATAGCGGCAACAATAGCGTTGATATAAGCAATTGGAGCGCCACAATAACCGATAGCGGTTGGGTCGGCAAGATGACGGTGCCTGCAGGAACGATAATTCCCCCATCGGGATTTTACGTTCTGAACGGCAATCAGCAATGGAATCATGATGATGGCGGCTTTGTAACCCTTTATTCGGAATCTGGAGACATTATTGATAAGACTCCAAATAGGGCCGATACGCTTCATAATGATTTCACTTGGGGAAGAAATCCCGACGGCCATGATACAAACACTGATGGAGATTGGGGATTCGGTTATGCCACCAAAGGCAGATCGAATCAGATCTAAGTAAAGAATGCCTTCAGATAAGATCTATATCTTGTGAGGCATAGCAGAAAATATCGAAATTCGCAAGGAGTGGAGTTCATATGAGTTCAATCATTAAAAACATCCTTATGGCATCGCTTGCCATACTTTTGGCGAGCAGCCTCGGACTCTGTACAGTTGTGATAAATGAGGTAGAGCTGAGCCCTCCAGATAACGGCACCAAATGGGTGGAGCTTTATAACACAGGCGATGTGGCCGCAGATATAACAGGCTGGACTGTTACAATCGTGGATGGACCCTGGACAGGTCCTATCGGATTAAAGGGATCAATTGAACCCAAGGGATTCTATGTAGCAGAGGGCGACCCGAGATGGGTACAGAGCATAAATGGAACCGTATCCCTCACCGATAGCGTCGGCAATATAGTTGATAAGACTCCTGCACTCAACGATCCGGGCCATAACGATTTCACATGGTCAAGGATACCGGACGGCAAGAATACCGGGACTACTGCAGATTTCGCATTTGTGATGGGCACAAAGGGCCGATCCAATGGAGGGTCCGGAGGGCGGCCAATTGTTCTGGGATCTACTCATTGAAGCAAGCGATGTCGCGATATAACCTCACGATAAAAGACTGAAGCTGTCATAACATCCCCAAGCCCGACGGTTATCCTTGGATGCGTCACGAGTTGAGACGGAACCATGCAGATATTCTCATCATTGACTCGCAAATACGCTCCTCGGCCCGACCGCTTTGCACCAGACCGATAGAACTCCTCCACAGCAGATGCTCCGACGGGATTTATCTTGCCGGATAACGGCTTCATGATTTTTCCAGTCGCAACGAGATTTGCAGCTACATCTGCCCCGTAAGACAGAGATTCTACCTCCTCGTCAGGGCTGATTAGATCATGAATTACGCTCAGTATGTAATCCCTGGTATGGATGCAGATCCTCACAAATTCGAACTTTGAGTGCAGATCCTGCGCTGCGCCAAGAACTCCTCTCCAGCCTGGCTCGAAGCTGTAAATCGTCGCCAGCTCATCCTCATTCATTCCTATGCTATCGGACTTGAGGCGTTCGAGAAGATACATCATCACCTCAGGCCTCTGGAAGTTCCCCATTTCTGCATGGATGAATAAATCCGGCCTGCTCTCTTTCCAGGAGCCGATCTGATCGATCCTTCTATCTAGAAGCTTCCTGAAGTCAGATAAAGGCACTAGATGGAAGCCTCCAACCAGACCGCCCTCCACTTTATCAAGGTTATCTCTGCAGTAAGCATCGAAGTCAGGATCGGTATAGATTCTTCCGTTTAGCTCATCGTAGGTCGCTATAAGCCTGTTCTCCCTTGGGGAGACTATCCTCTCGCCTGAAGCGTTTGCAGCTGCGCCCTTTTCGAACTGGAGAACGAAGTGAACAGGCCCATCTGCATCTCTAATCGCCTCGACTGGAGGGACGAGATTGCCTTTCTTAGGAATCTTAATATTTGGGTCCAGGAGGAGTGCCAGCTTTTTTGTGAGCGCAGGCACATTTAGAACGGGCTCTGCACCCTGAGCTGCCATTGCATTTGCCATGTTGCCTGCATTTCCTCCGAGCCGATCAGTCCATGTGAATATGCCTTTGATCTTCCTAGCAACCTCTGGACTGTCGATGAGCAGCTCAGTTCCCGATCCTGTTTTCATGCAGAAAAGAAGCGCCGAGAAGAAATCATCTATGCTGGAGATGATCTCCGGAAGCACGAGGGTCGGCTTTATGCCCAGACGGCTGATTTGCTCAGGTATCTCATTTCCTTTTATGTTGTGTACGGCATCCAGGTTCACATTATAGGCACAGATTACTTTCAACTTAATTTCACCGCAGAGATTAAATTATATTGGCAATGTTCAAAGCCTTTTTGGATGGAAGAGAATTAATTATAGAGCTGGGAGCTTCTAAACAAGGGCATTCTCAAGCAAAAATAGTTCTATTTTAGGCTTTCTTACTTAGATAATGATAGTGCATCTAGCATTATTTTCCAAATCAAAAAATTAGAAGACTAAGAGGGTATTATCTTCGACTTAAATATTGAACTCACATCGTCTCCAATGCAGGTATCCCAAGTGTCTCCAGTGTAGCCCTCAGGGCATTCCTGGCAGCCCTCACAAGCGCAAGCCTCGATGCCCTCAAATCTCCGGAAGCATCGAGAACTGGGCTGAACCTGTAGAAGAGGTTGAAGATTTCTGCAAGCTCACGGGCATACGTGGCCAGCTGGTTAGGCTTAAGCTCCTTTGCAGCCGTATCTATCACGATATCGAACTCAGCAATCTTCTTTATCAGAGCTATCTCATTCTCACCTGTCAGAACATCCGGATTGTGCTTCACAACGTCGCCGGCCTTGCGCAATATGCTGCAAGCACGGGCATGGGAATACTGAATGAACGGCGCTGAGAGCTTCTCGAAATCAAGCGCCTGCTTCCAGTCGAACATTGTAGCCTTATCTGCAGAGACTCTGACCACATCGTATCTCACTGCGCCGACTGCCACCTGCTTGGAAACGTCGCGACGGAATTCCTCACTCTCCTCAGGCCGGCGCTTTGTGACCTCTATGAATGCCTGCTTCTCGACCTCATCAAGAAGCTCATCTGCCGAGATGAACTTGCCCCTTCGAGTGGACATCGATCCAGTCGGAAGTGATACAAACTCGAATATGACAATCTCGGGCTCCCTTATCCCCAGAAGTCGAAGGGCTGTCCTGAGCTGTGATGAAATGAGCTTATGGTCAGATCCGAGGATGTCTACAGCGCGATCCGAATTGAGAGCCTTCCAGCGGTGATAGGCCAGATCGCGTGTAATGTAAAGGGATGTTCCATCGGCCCTCTTCAGGACCATCTTCTTCTCAAAGCCATAAGCGCTCAGATCAAGCTGAAATGCTCCCTCATTCCATTCAGTTAGGCCTGTTTTTTCGAGGTCCTTTATGATCTCGGCCACATCTCCGTTCCTGACAAACTCCGACTCCCAGTGGTAGCTGTCATGGCGGATGTTCATCCGGTGAAGCGTCTCCTCGATTCCCTTGAGGGCATAATCGACTGCCCTCTTTACCTTAGCCTCAGTTTCAGTATCGCCAGCCTCATAATTCTCTATAACTACATCGGCCTCTTTCCTGATGTTCGGATTTGACTCCATCTCCCTGTTGGCAGCGATATAGACTTTGGCTATCGCATGATCGGGCTTCGAGCCGTCAAGCTGAAAATGATTGCATCCGACGACAACCATCGCCTCTTGCCTGCCCATATCGTTAATGTAGTACTGGGCATCAACATCGCATCCGGCCCTGCGAAGTATTCTAACTAAGGTGTCGCCTATGACTGAGTTCCTGATGTGGCCTACATGCAGGGGGCCATCCGGATTGGCTGAGGTATGCTCGACAATAACCTTCTGGCCCATATGGCCGTTCCAGCATTCATCGGCAACCGCCTGATCCAGAACTGTATTCAGGAAATGCCTGCTCATGAAGAAGTTGAGATATGGCCCGATCAACTCGACTCTATCAACATATTTGTGCTCTTCTGGAATCGCACTGTAAATCTCATCCGCTATCGTTGCTGGCTTCCGTTTAAGCACAGGCGCAAGCCTGAAGGCCACGGAAGATGCCAAATCTGCATGAGGACTGCTCGCGAGTGCCAGGCTATTCACACCCGGCTCTATCTTGAACCCACAGCGTTCGAGAGCTTTAGTCAGTAGCAGCTCCACCTCGCACATGAAATCGAGAAACATTGAAACACCAGTGTAAGTCAGATCCTAACTCTCAATTGAACGCGGGCATTATAAGCATTGCGTGCATGCTAGCTTATGGCAATATATCCCTCATGAGAAAGTATATACTCTTTATCGCTAAACTCAGGCTGAGGGATTTATATGAAGCTTCTTGAAGCTCTTATAGCTCTTATGGCTCTTGCGATGCTGTTGATCTGTATTCCTATGATCGCTTCTGCAGAAGAGACTGTCGAGGCTACAACAGCGATAGCCCTGCCTGTTGATTCTATAACCATCTATCCCGATGGCCTCGTATCAGTGAAAAACGCAGGGAACCTTGAAGTCACCGAGGGCGTTCATAAGTTCGTTGTGAGTATTCCAGATTTGGCTGACAAAGGCTCTGTCCTGTTATCCGTTACCAATGCGACAATTGAGCGCATGGTATATGACAATAGTCCGGTTTATACCCTGAACTTCTCATATCCCGGGTCACAGAGCTTTGCTCTCAGCTACCTGATGAACTATGCCGGCGAGTGGGCGCCCATGTATTACCTCCACCTCGCCAACGACTCCGTGAAGATATCTGCAAACGCCATTGTGCAGAACCGCGGAGGAGAAGATCTGAAGAATGTGAGGATCAAGCTGGTCGCAGGTCTGCCCACCAATGTCGAGCAATATTATGCAAAGCGAGCGATGCAAATTAACAACTATGCCGGAGCTGCTTTAGCCAATGCAGCTGCTCCAGCGCCTGCTCCTGCCGAAAATACGGGAGATCTCGAAACGCTATACATCTTCGAGCTTCCTGGAAGAAAGGACCTTGAGATGAATAAGAAAGTGGCATTCCCTCTTTTCGAGGAAGTTGCCCCTCTTGTCAGGATATACACTTGGGATGCCTATGTATCTGAAAATGGGCCGGCCGTTGAGGAGATAAGGGCGAACAATACACTCACGTCCCCCTGGCCATCAGGACAGGCAATGATATACAAAGGTGATGATTATGTTTCCACAATCACAATGCCCTATACTCCTGCGGGGACCAATGCCTCAATAAACCTGGGGTCGTCTCCCGATGTAAAGGTCTCAAAGAAGCTGAAGGATTATAATATCACAGAGAACGTAAAAGAGATCGGCTCGAGCGGAAACATATCACATGCTGTGAAGGAGACCACGGAAAAGTGGAAATATCAATTGAAGGTTGAGAATAATCTCGATAGGAGAGCTGTCCTTGAAGTCAGTGATACACGTCCCAAGGAGTCCAAGATAATCTCAATCTCAATTCAGCCGACTGAGATGACTGCAACAGGCTTGAAGTGGAGAATATCTCTTGCGCCAAAGGAGAAGACTACAATAGATTATGAGTATCAGGTGGTTACTGTCAAATCCCTGGATACACTGGTATAAATTTTTAATATTATAAATTTTTTAGTTTGATATTTTATTACTTAATTATACTTCGGCCTTTTCATTGTCCTCTTACGCAGTATTGCTCATAGTAATATGCAGATTCAGGTCTAATCGACCTGAACCCTCTGTGCATTTACTACTACTAGCTTTGGAAGGTGTACCTCCAGTATACCATTCTGATAGCTGGCCCTGACAGCCTCCGGCTTTATCTCTGCAGGCAGCTTAATCTCCCTCTTGAATCCATTGGGACTGAGATCTCTGCGCAAGTATCTTCCCTCTCTGGGCGTAGCCTTAGCATCTATAGATAGAGTATCCTCAGTAATTCTTAAATCGATCATATCCTTGGAAACTCCGGGAAGAGCGATAAAGGCAATGATCTCATCGTTGGTATCCATGAGATCTATGGCAGGTGTATCATAACCCTTTGATTCTGCTGCCTCGCTCGTCATCTCACCTATAATTCTTTTTGCAACTTGACTGGCCTGGCTGGCAGTCCTTGCAGCTTCAACTGCTGCCTTTCCAAGCACCCTTTCAAAATCTTTTGCACCAGTAGACTGATCTGTCATAAGATAAATTAATGCATTGTTCCGATAAAGCTTTTTGCATCAATGAACCGACCGTATCCAGGATGCACTTCTACATCTCCATCGAAGACAACTTCGCCGCGAACCAGGATCATCTTCGGGAAAATCCCGTCTCTACCCTCATATGGTGTCCAGTCAGCTCTGCTGTGGAGCTTATCGCCTCTGATCTCAGTGATTGCCAAGGGATCAACAATCACGAGGTCAGCATCTCTCGCGGCTCCAATTTTGCCTTTAGATCTAAGACCGAAAATCTCTGAAGGCCTTGAAGATATCGCATCCACAAGGCGTTCCAGGCTTAGAAAATTCTTACGTACTGCCATAAGCATGAGCGGGAGGATGGTCTCAACGCCCGGCACTCCGGGAGGGGCCTCCCATATGTCCTCCCTTTTCTCCTCAGGAAGATGAGGCGCATGATCTGAGGCAAGGATATCTATCGATCCATCTCTCAAGCCTGCCCAGAGAGCATCACAATCTCCTTGTCCTCTCAGCGGCGGGTTCATCTTGAGGAGAGATCCCTGACTTTTATAATCCCTCACATTGAATAAAAGATGATGAGGGGCAACCTCGCAGCTTATTTTCCTGCCCTCTTTTCTGGCAGATTTCACCAAGTCGAGGCCCCGGCTTGTGCTGATGTGGCAGATATGTGCTCTTACAGCCCAGGATAACGCCTTCTCAATTGCAATGGCTTCAGCACTTGGCGGCCTGGCTTTGGAGTAGATTTCAGGCTCGTGAAGGTCTCTTAAAGGGTCAGTATGTTCTCTTATTACCTCTCCATCCTCGGCATGTATAGTGGAAAGGGCCCCGAGTTTGTTCACTGAATCCAGGATCTTCCTAAGCCGATCATCGCTGTGTTCATAGGTGAATATCTCGCCTATGGCCGGCACGCCCAGCTTTAGAAGTTCTTCGATCCTCCCAGGCCCGCCGTTGATACAGAAATCAACCACTGATTTATGTCTGGCCTCATCCAGCTTAAGATTGAAGGATCTGGCATCGAGGGTTCTCGGATCTGTGTTGGGCTGATCTATGACTGTAGTCACGCCGCCAGCAGCTGCAGAAATAGAGCCGCTCTCCCAGTCCTCCTTGTAAGTATATCCGGGATCACGGAAGTGAACATGAGCATCAACTGCGCCGGGAAGGACAATCATGCCATGAGCATTGATGGTCTCCTCAGCCTTATGAGGGCCGCCAAGTGCTGATATTATCCCATCTTTGATCCAGATGTCGATGGTCTTCAGGCTGCCGCATACATAAACCCGGCCGTTCTTGATGGCCAGATCATAGTTTATAGCCGAACCTCCTCAGCAGATTTCGACGCTCCTGCTTCTTGGAAACATCCTCAACACCCTTTGGCGGATAGCCATCGATTACTCCCATGATGCCTCTCCCTTGCTCTGTCTCTGCAACTACGACCTCAACGGGATTTGCAGTTGCGCAGAATATGCTGCAGACCTCTTGCACATTCTTGATTGTATTGAGTATGTTTATTGGGAAAGCCCCCTTCAGAAGCACTACAAATGTATGGCCGCACGCAAGTGCCTGAGAATTCTGTGAAGCTGCCTCCACAAGCCCCTGGTCATTGCCCTCCAGTCGTATCAGGCAATCACCGCTCGCCTCAGAAAATGCCAGTCCAAACTTCGCAGATGACGCTGTGCCCGCTATGGCCTCATAAAGATCTTCGGCTGTCTTTATGAAATGGGTCTGGCCCAGGATGATATTCGCGCCATCGGGAATATTCATCTTTACTGCTTTGAAATCCATATTCCTTCCTCAGGAGAGGATAGAGAAAGAGAAACTTATAGTTTGGCCTTAACTACGAAAAATTAAAATATAATCTTTGGAACTGCGGCAGTTTTTTAGAACTTTCGCCTGCCCTTCGGGCCTTTGGCCTTGCTTCTCGTCGTCTCGACAGCGCTCTTTCTTATGATTATTATGGTCACAAAATAGTATACGCACATGAAAAGTATAGCCGAATAAAGTGATGTTTCGAATGCCTTCATGATCTCCATGCCTGCTATGAAGTAAGCATAGCCGCCGTAGACTACGAGAAACAATACTCCTATTATGGCGGCCTGCTCGAATGGCACTCGCTGCCTGAAGCGGATTATTAAATCACTGGGTTCCATAGAGGTCACCACTAGCGTCTTTCTTATATAGCATCTTTCCTGTCCTACTCAGATAAAGCCTTGTCCACCATACAGTGGAAAGCGGTGCCAATACCAGCAGATTGACAAGCCCTGTAATGAGCGATAAGGGCTGAGCCGCAGTATTGCTGCCCACAGAGATTGAGCTTCCGATCATTTGCAGGCCGATTGATATGGCCACTATAATTATCCATAATACGAACACATCAAATTTATTGTATCCGAAGAACCTTAAGCTGGCTTTGATCGCATCAACAGGTCCGAGATTTTCTACCACCAGCGCATAGGGTGCTATCGCCAGAATTATTGATAGAATAATGGCGTAGATCATCAGAAGAATAAATCCTAATGCCAGTAGACCGATTGTCTGAGGATCAGGGGTGTAGTTCTGCAGCATAAGCGGCCTCGGCAACGCAAGTATTCCCGGCAGAAGGAATACAATTCCTGCCATAGTTATAAGACCTGCTATAATGGACATGAGGAGCATGCTAAGCAAGTTTCTTTTTCCCGAGATCCACATAGATCCAATTTGAGCCCTTCCCTCTTCCGTTGCCTGTTGTGCCATGCCTATCGCTCCTGCCTCGAAGAATGCGCCGACAATGGTGATCAATAAAATGGTCACGAGAAAAGCCGGAATTATGCTCGGCAAAGAATCCATTACAATGGACGCGAGCCGCTCAACGGATTGAGATTCTATATTCGTCATCCCTAGAGTTGCTATAACAACTGCTATCAGAGGGATCATCGCCAGGACTGAGAATACAACATTGAGCAAAAAAGGAATACATAGATTTAGGTTATTCCTCCATGTGCTGAATCCCTCACCGATCAGCTGCCCTATATCTTCATACATATATGCTTCTCCTCCGCTCGAAGGTTAATATCGTTTTCCTATTCAAGCGCTTACTCTAGGCCCTTCCAGATCTGATCGCCCACATGGTGCAGTGATTTAACTGCTTTGCCGGACCCTCTCATCTCGCTCCCGGGTATCAGCGCCCTGCCTATAGCTAAAGGCTTCTTATGTTTCTCCTCCAGTATTACCACAAGGTCCCCTGCAGCTATCTCGGGATCGGCATATACTATGCCGGGGCTCATTACATCCGCCCCATTGACTATGAACCGCACTGCGCCTGAGTCTACCATTACCAGTTTCTTCTTGGGCGCGAGTTCAATTGCGCCAAGGACTGTGAAGAACGGCTGACTGTCTATGAGCATTATTAGGGGCTTTCCGTTGATGAAAATTAGATTTTCGCCTTCATCGGTTTCAGCCTGCTCTAAGGATGCCTTTTGTAAAGCGGATGCATCGTCGAGATAAGGCGCTAATGCGACTATAATATTCTTTGCAAGGCTGCCCCTGAGATGATGCCTGGATTTAATCCTCATGGTCAATAAGTATCCCGATAGGTTTAAATACGCAACGTGCAAGTCTAATTTTGAAGCCTTTTGCGGTTATATCGCTGGAGAGAGGTTTAATGGGTCAGAGACCGCTTG
>JBHGAU010000053.1:0-18615 GCA_041946675.1 Methanotrichaceae archaeon
GCCGAGGGTGAGATTCGAACTCACGAGACCCTTGCGAGTCACCAGCTTTCTAGGAGGGAGCACTCCAGGCTGGCGCCCTACCGCTAGACGACCTCGGCTCTTTATTTGCTTTCGGTTTTCTTTCCTTATCTCGATTTTACCTGGATTCCATTGTGTGGCCCTGGCTTTGACCCTGTCTCTCAGCCAGCTTCCACGCCTTTGGATAGGTGCCGGGCTCCATTATTACCCTTTCGGTCCTGGCCACGACCCCGTTCTCCGACTTGACCATCTCCGGACTCGTCATCTCAGCAATGGCGATCGCAACTGCCTCTCCTTTTAGCGTGAACAGGGCAACAGCATCGCCTTTATTTATGTCCGTCTCAAGGCTGAGAAGCCCGGGCGCTGCAAGCGGCGCGCCGTGACATATCGCATCCACAGCGTTATCCGAAATGACAAGCTTGGGTAGGTGCTTGAGCGCCGTCTCGACTGGCAGTACCACCTGGCGGAGCTGGCTCTCGTCTCCTGTCTCCTTCCAGACCTCATAGGCGTCTTTGACCTGGTGAAGCGTCACAAGGGTATCATCCTCTCTGAAAGGCCCGGCCTTGCTCCTGCGCAGCTCCTCCATGTTTGCACCTGTGCCTAAAGCGAGGCCGATATCGTAGCAGAGCTTTCTCATGTACGTCCCTGCCTCGCAGCCCACACGCATGAGCACGCGCTGGTCCTCGATCTCCAGGACTTCGAGGTAATAGATCTCTCTGGTACGAAGCTGCTTTACTACTGATGATTTCAGGGGCGGCTTCTGGAATATTGTGCCCACGAACTCGCCGCAGACCTCAAGTATACGCTTCCTTGGCTGGGCTTTATGTATGCGCATGAGGCAGATGTACTCCTTGCCTGCGAGAAGAAGAGTATCCATCACTCGTGTGGCATCGCCTAAAAGAACTGGCAAAATGCCTGAGACCTTCGGGTCCAACGTTCCGCTGTGGCCTGCCTTATCGATGTTCAGAATCCTCTTGACCCAGGATACGACCTCATGGCTCGTCGGGCCTGAGGGCTTATCCAGATTTATGGCGCCGAGCCTCAGGTGTGCCTCCAGGCTTCTCTTATCTGGAGGTATGCCGAAGGCTGGATCAGTCTTTCCCGTTCTCTTGACGAGGACCGATCTGAATTTATCTGATGGGAGAAGAGTTTTGCCTTTGCTGTCTTTATCTTTATTATCTTGGCTATCGCTACTGCCGGTTCTGCAGGCATTGATATCTCTAAAAGTATTGATATTATTATTGGCGCTATTATTGACGCTATTATTGTTGCTCATGATCATAATCTCTGGCATGCCGATATTGCTGCCATGACTATGCTGAATGTGCCCTGCTCATCGAACTTCCCTGTATCCACAACAAGGTCGTATACGCTTAAGTCGTTGATATCGATGTTATAGTATTTGCGATACCGTCGAGCCTCGCTCTCCTCTCTGACCCTCGTCTCATGAAGTGCATCTTCAAAGAGCTTCGATTCCCGCTGCGATACGCGCCCGGCCCTGACCTTCTGGTCGGTTTTGAGGAAGATCTTCAGATCTGCGTTGAGAAGATGTCCAGACAGCCTCCCCTCAAAGATGCCTGGACCTTCCTTAGCGAGTGCCCTCTGGACATCATCGATCATATAATCGATATCCGGACTCCGTTCTGCTAGCCGGTTCAACTCCTTGACAGAGATATTCTTTTCTCCTGCAACCTTTCTGAACAGCTCACCTGAGTTTATCCATCTAATTCCGAGTTCCGCTACCAATTTCCGTGCAAGCGTGGTCGTCCCCGTCCCTGGCGAGCCGCTTATGGTTATTATCATCTTCAGCTCATGCTCCCTATATTCAGAGCCTTCCGTATCACCTGCGATACTGGAATTGAGCAGACGAAGTACCAGTAGTACCAATATGCTATCGGTCCCAGGATGGTGCCTGTAATTTCCTGCTTCCCCCAGAACGGAAAGTCCACGACAGGCACAGGCAGGCCGGAGAGACTTGGAGTTATATACCAGTAAGCCCACATAAAGAGCGGTATGGAAACGATGCCTATGTAGAGCATGGGACGGAACTGCATCTGCATCATCTTCCCCTGCTCTGAAACCATCTTCATCTGCTCTCCCTGGAGCTTCTGCATCCTTGCCTGATCACCCGACAGCTGGGCCTCTCTCATCTCGCTCTGCAGCCTTCTCATCTTTTCCTGCTGATTGCGGAGGAAATCCCAGTCCATCGTATACTTCTGAATCAGGCTTGCGTAAAGGCCTGTCATGGCTGCAAGCACGAATAGCACCACGCAAAATGGCAGGTAAGCGGGCAGCCATCCCAGGATATAGTTCATGGCTATTCCGAGGATATGCCTTAAATCCGGGAAGACCATTATCCCGAAAAAAAGGAAAAAGCCAACTGCCAGGGCTAGAGTATCCAGCGACCTGGACAGCTTCGGGTTCATGCAACAGCTCCGATGAATTTCTGAATTGTCGGGTATATCTCCCGGATTACCTGAGCTTTTGAGAGGATATAAGCATAAACTAGCACCATGGAGGCACTTCGTTTCATTTTGCGCACGCAGTAGTATGCTGGGGGCATCTCTGTACTCATAGAATCCATTAGTATCACTTAGAGTATTAATACTCTACCTTTTTCTGCTGATATTTCCAAGAGAGGGCATCATCTAGACCGGGTATTTCATTGATCTCCACTGTAATAGCGATTATGCTATGCTTCCAAAACTATTTGTAGTATAATTGGATATACATTTGGATATACATTTGGGACACAAAATTTAGGGGGTATAGCAATGAGGGAAAACAACGCAAGGGTACTTGAAGAAAGGGATAAGCTATTTATAGATATCTTATGGGGCCTGGGCATCCGAAAGCATGAGGCAACCATAATAATCTGGATGAATGGTGCCGGAGAAGTATCATCTAAGGATATTGAGAATGGAACAGGCATTCGACAGTCCGAGGTAAGTAAAGTTTTGAAGACGATGCGAGAACTTGGCTGGGTGGATAACCTGGGGACCAATAACTCAACAAAAGGCAGGCCAAGGAAGATCTACACACTTAGTGCCTCATTGAATGATATCGTGACATATTACGAGCTGCAAAAGCTCGGGGAAACAACACTGGCGAAGGATTCCATACAGCGGCTCAAAGAGCTGGCGCCGGCATAAATTAGGGGATTATTGCGTAATCCTTTTTCGTTTTGTGTTTATTATCTTAATTTTGCATCGCCTATTGTCTTAACTTCAACTTCATTATATCAATTTTTTTGACATGTTTTCAGCATTAGCTTCATCAGATCTTCCAAAACATTTTTCATGGATTAGGCCGGTTATTATAACATGGACGAAAATACTAACCGGCCTAATGAAATGGAAAGGCGTTTGACATCTGTAGTGCTGATGCCGCCTGATCTCGCATATGTGATACTGTTAAAATTCCTGATGGAGTATGTGGCAGATGTATTGACCCGAACGGCCTCAACGACTGCGGAGGCTTACAATGTTAAAGAGATGTCAGAGATCCTCCTGAACATAGGAGAAAGCATAAAAATAAGCAATTCATTATGCACTGATGAGACTGAGCAGTTCATAAAACAGCTGTCGTCCAAAATTGATAGAACGCAGCTAAATGAAGAGTTGATCAAGGCGGCCGAAGAGCAGGCCAGCAAGCATCCGAGGTTCATACCCAAGTAATCTTTTAGATGAGATGCCACTCCGGCTGATCGATAATATTTATGAAGCATTCCCTCTTGGGGAGACATTCTTGAGGAGGCATTATCCGCAGATACTAAATTAATGTTATGTTGCACTACATCAAAGGATAGAGAATCATCGAAATGAGTTCTTGCATCAAGTATTCAGAAAGCTTGCAGGTTCGGCGGACCTAATAATATTCGAGAACTTGAACATCAGAGGCATGCTCAAGAACCACCATCTAGCAAAGCACATACTTACGGGAGAGCAAAGCTGAGAAGGCTGGCAAGATGATGGATAGAGACTTCAATGCCGGCGTGAATATTCGCACCCTCGGACTGAGGGGTCTCGTTAACTCCGTAGAGTTAACGGGAGTTTCGATGTATCTCGACTGCAAACGTCGAGAGATCGGATCTGGATAGCAATGCACCGATCTTAAGCATATCTCGCGAACTGCTTTGTACAGCCTTTACATATAGCTCTATCTTTGCCATATTGGAAATCATATATTATTCTACCACTCTGATGCTGGAATGATCTAACTGTTAGGGATATAGTATAAAAAACGCAGCGGAAGATACCCAATAGTTACTTAATTCAAAATAACAATTTTGTAGTATCAATACGTATTTATAATACTTACTTAAATTTAGATCGTTATCAGACAGAACATTTTTAATAGATATACTTTGAGTACTTACTTGAGATTATGAGGAGAACTAAGGAAGAGATTATAGTCAGGATTTTGGAGACCTGCTTAGTAGGTGCCAACAAAACGGTCATAGTCTATAAAAGCAATCTGAACTTTGCGACAGTAGTTCCATACCTGGATTCTTTGCTTAAGAACGGATTCATAGCATCGATTGAGGGACCTATCAGGAAGTATGAGACTACAGATAGAGGGAAGGAGCTTTTAAGCGGGCTCAAGGAGATCCATAAATTGCTATAAAAAGGGAAAACAAAAACAAACACCATAATAGCTACTATCGGTATCACCAATTCTGCGATCAAGGCATTGCTTTGATAAAGCTGAGATTTCCATCTCAACCATGTTAAGCCAGCTGCCCTTTATAGGTGTGAAAGCTTGTCAGCCAAAAGCTGAATAGTCCAGACCTTCCCTAATTGTCTTCTTCTAAGTCTTCAGTAGCTTTTCTGGTTCCTGGTCCTCACATTATATGCTAGATACTTCTCTCTATCTTTATCCTGCAAATAGACGAAGCTGTATCTGCTGTCCTCAATATGCTCCTTATACTCCTCCATAGCATCCGTCTTGCAGTTGGAACATGCATGGCGATGGATGGATACACAATAGGCTGTATTCAGGATTCCGTAACCTCGCTGTGCCTGAGATGAGATGGTCGTGTAGCCCGGGCAATCAGGACAAAGCCTGACAGACTCCTCTTGATTCTCGTTGATCATATCCGTATCGTAGAAGATCCGCTTGCGCCTGCGGTAGAAGTCACCCATCTCAGCGAGCGCATTCTCGACAAGGACATCCCGTTCGTCCCAGATCTTTTGGACTTGAGCAACTGTGGATTCAATCGATCTGTTCATCTCGGCAGATTGAACAAACTGTCCCGGGATATAATCCGGCTCTTTGACATGGGAGTAATCGAGACCCGCCATCGCCTGGATGATTCCCGTATTGACGTAAGGAAGCGCAGTCTCTATGGCATATCCTCCTTCAAGCACACAGATATCCGGAGCAAGCTTCTCGTTCAGCCTGGCATAGCCCTGTGCAGAGAACCGCATGTTAGCCAATGGGTCAGTATAATGATTATCCTGGCCTGCTGAGTTGAGCACAAGATCGGGCTTGAACTCTTCCAGAACAGGCACGATCAGATTATCCAGAACGTAATGGATGCCATCGTCGGTTGTTCCCGGCGGCAGTGGAATATTCAGAGTTCTTCCAAGCGCCTGAGGTCCGCCCATCTCATTGACGGAACCCGAGCCGGGGTAAAGCGTTCTGCCGTCCTGGTGGAATGATATACAGAGCACATCAGGATCATGCCAGAAGATCTCCTGAGTTCCATCTCCATGATGGACATCTGTGTCGACAACTGCGATCCTCTTGTGGTCGTATTTCGACCGGAGATACTCAACAAGGATGGCCATATTATTGATATTGCAGAATCCCCTGTTGCCGTGGACAACAGTCATCGAGTGATGGCCCGGCGGCCTTACAAGCGCAAAGCCATTTCTGATATCGCCCCGCTCCATCGCATCGGCCAAAGTAAGTGTGCTCCCTGCTGCTATCAAATGAGCCTCAGTGATCTGAGCCTCGACATCAGGGACACAGAAATGAACCCGAGCTATATCCTTCAGCTCTGCCAGTCTCGGCTTATACTCCTCGATCTGCGGAAGGTCCATGAGCCCTTCCTCGAAGATCTGGTCTCTTGTGTAAAGCAGTCGTTCCTCACGCTCAGGGTGAGTCGGCGATATTGCCCAATCAAAGGCAGGGAAGAATATAAGGCCGGTTTTTTCAGAATTGTTTTTAGAGGTAACCATTTTCATCTCCTCCACCCAACGAGTATTCCTGCAGGGATCTCCATCCTCACGTCCAGGAGCCTGCCGACTGTGGACCAGCCGCGGACCATATTGAATATCTCGCTGTAGGTCACTTCAGCCTCTTTTGCATATTCGCCTATTCCAAGCCTCTCAGCACGCTCAGTAAGCAGCTTTTTGGCCATATCTTCGGCTTGATCAAGATTCATGTTCCTTCCGGTCACTTTTCCAGTAAGTCCTTCCTCTGAAACCGTATATTCTCCCCGCTCCGTGTCTATTCTCAAGTTCAGGGTTATTGTGGGACGTGCAACTGCCGCACCTATTGCGTTTGCTACAGGGGCGTATTCCGGAACTATTGCCTTGGCACCGAGCCTCTGGGCAACAAGCGGAACAAGCGGCTGCGCACCTCCGCCAACGCCGACAACATTCTGCGCCTGAAGCTTCTCATTTTTGACTATCTCCCATACTCTGTATGCCGGTTCCTGCTCCCATTCCAGAAACATCGCATTCACTTCGGAGACTATCTTCAGAACGACGGCATCCACAACCTTCTGTGCAGCCTCCGTCGGGCTGGCTCCGATCTTTTGGGCTATATCCTCCATCGCCTTTTGTGCAATCTTTGCATCTCCGATGGCTGACAATCCAAGAACTCTCATGGCATCGGTCGGGGTGGGCCCCGGGCCGCCCATGCATAGGGCAGGACCATTTCTATGCGGCCCGACTACAATACAATCGTTTGCAATGTTAACCGCGCTGTCTCCTCCAATGGCAACGGATTTTACGGCGAATGCACGGATATGGGTCAGGAGATTGTTGACTCTTGCACCTTTGGATGAGAGCAATGGCTTCCCTGAAAGGATCAGAGCCAGATCTGTAGTCGTTCCGCCAATATCGACGACTACTGAGGTCTGGCCTGGCGGTGTCAGGGCCATTACACCCATGATACTGGCAGCAGGCCCTGAAAAGATGGTCTCAACAGGCATTTCAATCGATTTGCCCAGTGGAAGAGTACCGCCGTCTGCCTTCAGGATATAGACAGAAGCGTTGATCTTGCGCTGCTTTAGGGCTTTATCGATCTGGCTTGTGAACTCCTTGTACTTGTCCTTGGTGGCCACTGTGAGCATTGTAGTAGCTGCTCGTCTTGGGAAGTTCAGCTGGCCGGAAACCTTATGGCCCATCTCTATTTGTGCGCCCGGAACTGTGCCCGCTGCAATTTCCCTGGCTTTGAGCTCATGAGCGTGGTTCCTCTGGCCGAACTTGCCGACGATAGCTATTCTCCTGAAACCCTTTTTAGATACATCCGATGCGACATCTTTGATCTGGGCCGAGTTCAGTTTATCGATCTCTCTTCCTCGATAATCGATGGCTCCATCCAATATCCAGACGTTCCGGCCTAGGTCGTAATCCTTTGGGTTTGCTCCAGGACCCGGGATAAGCAGGAGTGCGACAGGATCAGTCTTGCCCTCCGCTATCATATTAGTAATAAGCGTGGTGCTTAAAACGACTCGCTCGATTCTGCTTGTCTCAATGCCCTTTGTAAGCTCATCCAGGGCACTAAGCAGGCAGCTCATAAGATCATCATGATTTGTCGGCACATAAGCCGTTTTGATCACAATGCCTTCTTCAACTATGGCAGCATCGGTTGTTGTTCCACCGACATCAATTCCAACAAGCATATATTAATCGCCTTACAAACGCGCAATTGGCGTGAATGTATATCGTCCTTTTGGTCTTTTATCCATGGTCAAATATCCATGGTTAAAACTTGTTCACGAAGCAAATTATTCTTCCTTCGCGAAATTGAACTTGAAGAGTGATTGTTTAGCCTAAGTACCGAAGTAGGAACGACTTAGTGCCCAGTTGAGTTAGTTATTCCCAGGATCTTGTTAAAATTAGTTAAAAGGGATCGCATGTGGAAGAATTTGTGGATAAAGATCCTCTTGTAGACCTATTTTCTCAATATATTGGGATACATGCTGTGCTATTCTCCCTTTCAGAATATTAAGGTTTATTTATGCATCATTGAATTATAATCAACGATACAAAAAACTGTGTACCTTTTTGATAACCTAAGTAAATAATTCTTGAAGATGGTATACTACCTCTTTGCCAGCTGCCTGATCTTATCCCATCCTGATCCTCCTGTTCTAAGAGGATAATCAAGGATCACGTCTATGAAGCCGAAAATTACTGGGGCATACACTGCGTAAAATTCACGGGCAAACTGCATAGCCTCTCCGACATCATGGAAATGCCTTACCTCTATCTCGTCTCCGGATACACCTTTAATAGATTGGATGCGGCTCTCGGCAACGAAGCTTGAAAAACCGCATGATGCTTTTGCTGGCTGCACTGCGTCGATGTTGATAGGAACACCGCCATAGCAATCATATATATATCGGATTAGCTCCTCCCTGCTTTGGGCTCCTTCCTCTCTGGCGCCCTCTGTGATGCTTTCGTCGATATATTCCGGCTGCGGGATGAGATACGCATCGATCACAAAGGAGAAATCACTGCCCTCAGCAACGCCCAGATCAATAGCTTCTAGAATGAGTCCGAGCTTTACTGGCGATCCGTATCCAAAATCACATATCCACCGATCGCTTTCCACATAAATGATGTTTTCATCAATTTCCAGGATGTTCAGCATCGAAGAATGATAGTGATGCCATAAGTCATAAACTCTTTTGTCCTAATAATACCCTTGATCCATATATTATATGCGTAAATAATTCTTAATTATATTGAGGTTCAAAAAGGAATTCCATATACCGTTAATTCGGTTGAAGCTGCCAAGCTATTTAAACTTATAGATCAAGTTGACAGAAAGGAGACTTTATTATGGACTTTAAGGATTACATCAAATTTGCAAATGAAAATTCCATCTGCTATATAGCTACGGATGATGGAAATCAGCCAAGGGTCAGGGCATTTCGAATGTGGTATGCAGACGAGAGCGGCTTCTACTTCCATACAGGCTCTACAAAGAACGTCTACAAACAGCTGCAGCGAAATCGCAGAGTGGAGATCTGCTTCTCTACGCCTGGGTTCGATAAAATGATGCGGGTAACCGGCGAAGCTGAGTTCATCGATGATCTCCCGCTCAAGGAGCGACTTGTTGAGGAGAGGCCTTTCCTTAAGGCAATTATCAAGGGACTGGACGATCCTTTGCTTACGATCTTTCGCATACCCAAGGGCGAGGCACACTTTTGGACTATGGCCGATAATCTGAAGGAATCCGAGATTCCCCGGGCGAGGTTTTAAACTATTTTTGTTTTCGATTTGAGGGATGCTCCTGTTTGACCAACTTTTATAATGGCATCAATTCTCCTGGATTATCCTCCGGGGTTTTGCAAAGCTTTATCTCCAAGAAGCTGGTTGAAGTTTAAGGTCCGGAATGTGACCATTGGTCGAACCGGCTTTAGGTGAAACAAAATGAGATCTTTTTACGACTACATAGGCGATGCCTGGAACTCTCCTAAGGAGAGCTACGTAGGCGCGCTGAGACAGGACAGGCTCAGATCCTGGAGGCAAGAGCTGACAGTGCAGAGGATCGAGAGGCCTACCCGTCTTGATAGGGCGCGGGAGCTCGGCTATAAGGCCAAGCAGGGCATAAGCGTCGCTCGCGTAAAGGTAAGGCGCGGCGGACGCAGAAAATCGAGATATGAGAGGAACCGGAAGACCAGCAAGATGGGCACCAAAATGATGACCATGGCCAAGTCCATCCAGAGGATTGCTGAAGAGAGGGCAGCAAGAAGGTTCCGCAATTTGGAGGTTCTCAACTCATACTGGGTTGGAGAGGATGGAAAGCATAAGTGGTATGAGGTCATACTCATTGATCCCTGCCATCCTGCCATACAGAACGATAAGCAGCTCTCTTGGATAGTTGATGATGTTCACAGGGGAAGAGCTGCAAGAGGCAAGACGAGCGCTGGCCGCAAGGGCCGCGGAATGAGACATAAGGGATTCGGCACAGAGAAGAACTACCCGGGCATCAGGGCACATAAGGGCCGAGGAAAGTAAAGGAAATACGGAAAAGTGCTCCACAGGATCACTTTTAGGGCTTTTGTTGCAGCGACGGAGGCTGAGGAGCGAGTATATAAAGCTCTCAGCATCTTCGTCCCCCTTGACAGCATTATTTTCACAGCCGCCAAAGGCCATTTCGGCAATGATATCACAATCCTTGAGGCTACCCTTAAGAAAAAAGACGGCCTGATATTTTTTAGAATACTCAGGGAGCAGCTTCCAAGAGAGGATTTGTTGAGGCTGCGGAGAGAGCTATCTGCTAGAATTGATGACGCCAGCCATTTCCACATCCGTCTTGATAAGCAAGCCGCATATAAGGGCCTGGTGCGCTTAACAGACTCTAAGGATGCGATAGACGTCACAGCCTCAATTGCGACATATCCTGCAAATCGAGAGGAGGCCCTGAGGATTGCTGGAGAACTTTTATGAGCTTCTACGAGTGGGGAATTAGGGCTCTCCCGGAGGGCTCAGACTCACCGAGCAGGTTAGGCTTCGCTGCCAAGCATCTGGGCTATAATGGAATAATCATCTGTAACTTGGAGCCCAGAAATATCTTCAGGCCTGATGCCTCCAGGAAGATAAAAGGCATCAGCATATCTTTTGGTGCTCTGGTAGCTGCAAGTACTCCAAGATCCATGATCGCTCATGTCGAGAACTCACGGCAGCGATATCCATTCATTGCAGTCCGCGGCGGCTCCAAAGAGATTAATCGTGCAGCCTGTGAAAACCCATTTGTAGATGTTCTGCTGCACCCGGAGGATGGAAAGCATATCCTGGAAATCTCATCGGCCAGAGCAGCAAAGCTCAACCGGGTTGCGATGGGCGTTGATCTCAGCCCTTTGATTCGGCTCCGCGGGGGCAGCAGGTCGAAATGGCTGGACATCCTCAGACGTAACCTGGATCTTATCAGGAAGTTCGATCTCGATATTATGATAACTGCAGGATGCAGATCTTCCTTAGATCTTAGAGCGCCCCGTGATCTCATGGCTATGGCTGAGATTGCAGGCCTTGAGCCATCAGAAGCCGAGAGAGCTATGAGTCTTCCTGCCAAAATTCTTGATTTAAATATGCGTAGCTGGGCCGGTCCCGGAGTGGAGCTTCTTTGAGAAGCAGGCTGCCTGTTCTTCGCATGAGAAGGCGGTATTTGGCCTTTGAGATAGACTCCGAGGAGGCAATAGAACAGAAGGCGCTGATGGCAGAGATATACTCCTCTCAAATATCTCTATTCGGTGATTTAGGGTCTGCCCAAAACAGACTGCGGTTGATATCTTTTAACGGCAAACTCGGGCTGCTACGCTGCAGCCATAAGCATATAATGGAAACAAGAGTCATCCTGGCTACGATCTATTCGATAGGCGGTATTAGGGCCGCTCTGCGGGTAAAAGGAGTCTCGGGCACCATAAAATCTGCTACAGAAAAGTATATACCGCAACTGAGCCAAATAAGTGCTGGACAGGACGGAAGAAGAATCGAGCTGGATGAAGTTTCTGGGTGTATTATTCACACCCATGGGCGCGAGATCGATCTTAATCCGGACGATCGCGACATGACCAAAGGATCAGATACCAGATACCTGGGACTGACCTCTTTTGATTTATGTGGAGGACATGACGATGCAGATGGCACCCCAGATGGGTTATGACAGGGCCATAACGGTATTCAGCCCTGATGGAAGGCTCTTTCAGGTTGAATATGCCCGTGAGGCTGTAAGAAGGGGTACAACAGCCGTAGGGATAAAGGCTGTAGATGGTGTGGCTGTGCTGGTGGATAAGAGGATAACCAGCAGGCTGATGGAACCTAAATCGATTGAGAAGATATTTCAGATTGATACGCATATAGGCGCTGCCACATCAGGGCTGGTGGCAGATGCACGCGTTCTAATAGATCGTGCCAGAGTGGAGAGCCAGATTAATAAGCTAATCTATGATGAGCCTATAGGTGTTGAGGCTCTTGCCAAGAAGATCTGTGACTTCAAGCAGCAATATACCCAATATGGCGGCGTCCGGCCTTTTGGAACGGCGCTGCTCATAATCGGCGCTGAGGAAGATAGGACACGCCTATTCGAGACGGATCCAAGCGGGGCGCTTCTTGAGTATAAGGCAACAGGAATAGGCGCCGGTCGCTCTTCAGTGATGGAAGTCTTCGAGGATAAGTACAGAGAAGATATCAACATGGATGCTGCCATAATCCTAGGCCTTGAGGCGCTCAATAAAGCATCCGAGGGAAAGGTAGAGGCAGCTACTACTGAAATAGGCGTAATAAAACTTGCAGATAAGAACTTCCATAAGCTAACTGAGAAAGAAGTTGCAGAATACGTCGATAGGATGAAGGCGTTAGCAGAGAGCAGTAAAGAAAGCAGCGAGGGGAAGAAAGGAGAATCTTAAGAATGGTCAGACTGGATGATGCTGTTCCAGCTAGACTCAAAACTCATGGCGCCACATTTGAGGTGCTGGTCGATCCTGATGGGGCTCTTGCCCTGAAAAGGGGCGATCCCGTCAATGTTGAAGATATCCTGGCTGTAGAGGATGTCTTCGAAAATGCATCAAGAGGCGACCGCAGTGCGGAAGAGGATCTGATAAAGGCATTTGGAACTGCAGATCCTCTGGCTATAGCCGAAGCCATAATCAAGAAAGGCGAGATCAGCCTGACGGCAGAGCAGCGCAAGAAGTTCATAGAGAATAAGCGGAAACAGGTAATAGAGGTCATTGCCAGGAATGCCATCAATCCACAGACTAAAACGCCACATCCTCCAGCAAGGATAGATCAGGCGATGACTGAGGCGCGTGTCAATATAGATCCTGCAAAGTCCGTGGATGAGCTGGTAAATATTGCCATGAAGGCCATACGCCCTCTGATACCGATAAGGTTTGAGGAGGTAGAGATAGCCGTGAAGGTACCAGCGGCCTATGCGCCAAAGGCATACGGCGAGATATCTGCCTTCGGCAAGGTAACCAGAGAGGCATGGCAGAATAACGGCGCTTGGATAGGCGTTGTCAAATTCCCGGCTGGAATGCAGGACGACTTCTATTCCATGATAAACCGGCTGACTAAAGGCGAGGCCGAGACGAAACTTCTTAAGCATTGAAGGATCAGGACATTGATCACATGGATCGCAAGGTGGTTATACCAGGTGATCTTCTCTCTGAGGATGCAAAGAGTTCTGGCGAGGGGACGTTTGTAAAGGATGGACGAGTTTACTCCTTGCTATATGGCCTTGCGAACTACAGGGATAAGATAAATGTAATACCCCTGGCTGGGAAATATATCCCTATACCCGGGGACAATATTATAGGTATAGTAAAGGACATAACCTTCTCGAACTGGATCGTGGATATAAACTCACCCTATGATGGGCTCCTCCATATCTCTGAGTATCCGAAAAGGATCGATGCCGATGAGATGTCTAAATATTTAAGAGTAGGCAGTTCGATAATGACCCGCATAAAAGATGTGGACCCCACAATGAAGGTTGAGCTTACCCTGAATGATAGAAAACTAGGGCCTATCAAGACGGGCAGAATCATAGAGATAAGCCATACAAGAGTCCCGAGGCTGATTGGGAAGGGTGGCTCCATGATCAGCATGCTGAAGAAGGAGCTGGCTTGCAATATATTCGTTGGACAAAATGGAAGGGTCTGGATCAGCGGGAATGCGGAGGATATGGATCTGGCTCTGAGAACCATCCTTCTAATAGAGAAGGAGGCCCATACCAACGGTCTGACGGATAGGATAGTCGAGTTCCTGAAGAAGGAGAAAGGGGCCCGAAGTTGATCGCTATGGATGAAACTGATATATTATTCTTCAAAGATGGATTACGCCTAGACGGCCGCAGAGCGGATGAGATCAGGCCCATAAAGATAGAGGTCGGAATCCTGGCGCGCGCAGATGGCTCTTGTTACATTGAGATGGGTGGAAACAAGGTTATAGCGGCGGTGTATGGACCAAGAGAGGTGCATCCGAGGCATCTTCAAGAGGTGACCAGGGCAATTGTGCGATATAGATATAACATGGCGTCTTTTTCTGTGGAAGAGAGAAAGCGCCCTGGGCCGGACAGGAGATCTTACGAGCTTTCCAAAGTGAGCCGCGAAGCACTGGAGCCTGTCATATTCACGTCATACTTCCCAAGATCTGTGATAGATGTCTTCGTCGAGGTTCTCCAGGCAGATGCAGGAACTAGGACTGCAGGGATTAATGCCGCTGCAGTGGCACTGGCTGATGCCGGAATACCAATGAAGAGCATGATCAGCGCATGTGCTGCAGGGAAAGTTGGCGACACGATAGTCCTTGATCCAATGAAGGAAGAGGACAATTTCGGCCAGGCGGATATGCCTATTGCTATGACTCCAAATGGCGAGATCACACTTCTGCAGATGGATGGGCGGATGAGCCGGGATGAGTTCAGACAGGCCATAGAGATGGCGATGAATGGGTGCAGACAGATTTACGAGCTTCAGAGAAAGAGCCTGGTGGACAAGTACAGCCAGCTTGAGGTTGAGCCCGTGCAGGAGGCCCAGATAGTATGACCAACGTTATCTCCGAGCTAAGAAAGGATTTTATCTACAACCTGATCCTTAAAGGAGAGCGCGCCGACGGCCGGAAGTTCGACGAATATAGGGACATATTCATCACAAAGGATGTGATCAGCAAGGCAGAGGGATCGGCCTTGGTCAAGCTCGGCTCAAGTCAGGTAATGGTCGGAATAAAGATGCAGCCCGGCGAGCCCTTCCCTGATGCGCCCAACCGCGGGGTAATAATCACCAACGCAGAGCTTGTTCCTCTTGCATCGCCCACATTTGAGCCGGGCCCGCCGAATGAGGTGGGCATAGAACTCGCACGAGTCGTTGATCGCGGAGTGCGTGAGTCAAAGGCGGTTGATCTTGAGGCGCTCTGTATAACCCCGGGAAAGCAGGTATGGGTGATATTCATAGATGTGCATATCCTTGATGATTGCGGGAACATACTGGATGCTTCAAGTCTGGGAGCGATTGCTGCTCTGCTGACGACCAAAGTTCCAGCGAGCAGATTCGGCCTGGGAGATGATTTCCCGCTGCCGGTAAAGGATATACCCATTGCCACAACTGCGATAGAGTTTAACGATGTCCTGATGTTCGACCCCGATGTCGATGAGGAATCGATAGCGAATACAAGATTGACCGTGATCTCAACTGCAGACGGAAACATATGCGGAATGCAAAAAAGCGGGACAGGAACTCTGAAGGCAGATCAGACCTACCGCATTGTTGATATAGCATGTGAGAAGGCTAAGGAGATCCGGGAGAAATTTCTGGAAGTATAGATAATGGTTAACCCAACTAGAAAAGGAAGGAAGAGCAGATCTGCAGCGCGTTTTGGTCCAAGGTACGGCCGCAAGTCTCGAAAGCTTGTAGCCGATATGGAAGAGAAGACCAAGGCTCTGTATGATTGCCCGCAGTGCGGAAGAACAAAGGTCCGAAGAATAAGCTCGGCAATCTGGAGCTGTGCCAAATGCGGCTACACCTATGCCGGAGGCACATTCGTACCCGAAACTTCTTTGGGACGCTCTGTTGTTCGATCGCTCAAGAGGAGCCTAGAGGCAGAGTAAAGAGGGAAAGTAAAAGATGGCCTATAAGTGCACCAGATGCAAGAAGACCGTCGAGATTGATTACGAGTACAGCGGCATACGATGTCCTTATTGCGGTCACAGAATATTGATGAAGGAGCGGCCGACTACGGTCAAGAGGATGAAAGCTGTCTGATGAAGGTCACGACATCGAGGGATCCATCCGCAAAGGCCAGGAGGCTAGGAAAAATCATAGCCAGGTTTCTTTCCATCCCTTATGTCAATCGCGGCAAGCTAAGCCTCAGTAGTGAGGATGAGGAACCCTGGCTAGTTGTCGTGGAGGATCACGGCAACCCCACAGGGATCGTCAAGCGAACCGCAATGGGAGAGGAGCTTCTGGCATTTACGCTTTCATCCGATCCAAAGCCCGGGCAGTTCAAGAGGCTGGCGCCTTCAGTAGCAGGTACAAGAGAAGATGCAAAGCCGATCGCGAGGTTCTTTGGGCTGGAGTTATCCGCAGAGCCGACAAGACGATCTATTAATGTATGCCGTGGGCAGATCGATTTCATAAATGAAGGAGAGATAATCCTCAGGCTGAAAGATATAGGGTTGCATCAATAGGATTGAAGACATAAGGATATGAAAGGCCGTATAGAGCTTCTCTTTGAGTTTGAGGAGCCCGAAAAGATATTCCGGGCTTTAACCCCAGAGCTTGAGGATGAACTTCACAGGTCCAAGGTAAACTTGGCATTACGCGACGGTGGCATCGGACTGAATATAATGGGCAGCGATATCGCATCCCTAAGGGCCGCATTGAATACATGGGTAAGATTGATCAAGATTGCATTTGAGATGGTGAATATATGAGTGGCGAATTGCCCCCGCAGGTACAGAACCAGCTCGCTCAGCTACAGCAGCTACAGCAGCAGGCACAGGCAGTAATGACCCAGAAGAGCCAAATAGAGGCTCTGACTAGAGAAATAGACTCAGCCTTAAAGGAGCTGGAAAAAAGCAGCGATGACGCGATCATATACAAAAGCGTCGGCGAGCTTCTTTTCAGAGCTGAAAAGCCTAAGCTTGTAGAGGAACTGAAAGAGAGAAAGGATATGATGGATCTCAGGCTGAAGACTATGGCCAAGCAGGAGGAGAGGATTCAGAGCAGATTCACTCAGCTTCAGGAGCAGCTTAAGCAGTCTCTCGGCCAGATGCCACCGAAAGGCGGATAAATTCAGCGGGCCCGTGGCTTAGCCAGGATATAGCACCGGGCTTCTAACCCGGTGGTCGCGGGTTCGAGTCCCGCCGGGCCCGCCATAAAGATTTTAAAATAATAAATACTATTAGTTATAATTAGCTAAGAGGAGATATGTGCGAGCTAACGGTCTACACTGTAAGTGGCGCTAAGCGTGAGAAGATAATGGAGAGCGTTGTGCGGCTCCTTTCCCGCGATGGAAAGGTGCTGCTCGAAGGAATTCTGGGCGATTCCATGGAGATAACCGGCAGACTCACGGATGTAGACATCATTGCTCAAGAAGCGAGCATCGTCGTGGGATAGACGGATAACTCAAATCTTTGACTCCATTTTACCGCTTTAGCGAATTATTAGGCACGTAGATTGCCTGCCATAAAATTTTGGATTATCGATAGCTAGCGATCGTTTTCGTCCATCGAAAATGATTTTAGGAAACAACTATTGATAGAATTATAGTATTCTTCTTCAACGTAGAAGGGTTATTTTATCTTGTTATCATCAACATTATTAACTGTCTTTTTCTTAAACATTCGCACGGAGAGGGATTAGGGGTAGCCCGCGCGGCTACTCGCGCGCGCTAGAAAGCCCATAGTTTTAGCCCCAGAAGAGGTATAGAGCTAATGACAGTTTCCATTCTTCAATGGATCTACAATGCCTGAAGCTTGCATCCCAAAGGTAGTGTCCC
Organism: Methanotrichaceae archaeon; assembly: GCA_041946675.1. GTDB lineage: Archaea > Halobacteriota > Methanosarcinia > Methanotrichales > Methanotrichaceae > CAWBKV01. The sequence goes on from JBHGAU010000053.1 coordinate 17,700, forward strand.
GAATATTCTGTAAATTCAACTTAGCCCTGTATCCAATTCCATTCATCCATAAATCGAATTTAAATCGTTCAATTGTATCAGCGGATTTAGAATAGCCCCTGTTGGATAAATCTTGAATCAATTCGGGCATTTTCTCTTCATTCTCTAGAGCTATTTTGATTTTATCGGCAATCTCTTTATGATGCTTCTTAGGGATGTTCTTCAAAACAGCTCTTATAAAGTGAACATGGCACATCTGCCAAGAAGCACCCAGGAATGAATTCTCTATAGCTTTTTGAATTCCCTTATGACCATCTGATATAACGAGCTTAACTCCAGATAAGCCTCGATCTTTTAATTCTTCAAATAATCCTGACCAGAAGAGCTCATCTTCTCCATCAGCTATCTTTGCGCCTAATATTTCGCGATAACCATCATCACGGATTCCTGTAACAACAAGAAAAGCCTTGACGATATATCTCGAATCGTTTCTAACTTTGAAGTAGCTTGCATCAACAAATAGGTAAGGAATAGGATGTTCAATAGGTCTTTTAAGGAAATCCTTTACTTTACCATCAAGTTCCTCAGAGATTCTTGATACGCTCGATGCTGATAGAGATTCAACACCTAATCTAGAAACGATATCCTGGATTCTCCTAGTAGATACTCCTTGCAGATAGGATTCTATAACTGCATTGATCAGTGCCTTCTCAACCCTGGAATATCTATCAAAGACTTTTGTCTCGAAAGATTGTTCTCTGAATTGTGGTTTCTTGAGCTTAAGCTCACCAACTCGTGTCTTTAGAGATCTTTCTTTGTAACCGTTCCTATGCGCTTTTCGAGATTCAATTCTTTGATATGGTTCTGAACCTGATTGTTGTATTGCCTCTAGCTGCATTACAAGATTCAAGAACCAAGTCAAAACCTTCTTTAATCC
>JBHGAU010000054.1:0-17398 GCA_041946675.1 Methanotrichaceae archaeon
AAGCCCGACGTCAAGGCCGGCTGGATGCTTGATGGCTATCCGAGGACGATCCCCCAGGCAGAGGCGCTGGACAAGATCCTTCCAAGCATTGGCCAGAAGATCGATGTGGTCCTGAACATCGATGTTCCCGACCAGGAGCTGATCAAGAGGGTAACAGGAAGGAGGATGTGCAAGTGCGGAACCACATATCATGTTCAGTTCAATCCTCCAAAAGTGCCCGGCAAGTGCGACGCATGTGGCGCTGACCTCTATCAGAGGGCTGATGATACAGAGGATACAGTTAAGCAGAGACTGCAGGCATATCACGCCCAGACACAGCCCCTGATCGATTACTATAACAAGAGAGGCATCGTGAAGACCGTCCTCGGCGTGGGCGATATCAAGGCGATCTTTGCGGAGATTTCGAAGGTTCTTGATAAAATTTGATATTCCTTTGCGTCCTTTTTTTATCGTTGCCCATTAAGATCTGAAATTCGTAACTTCATATCTGGCTCCAGGCGTAAAGACACCTAAGACCAAATCTCATCTGCCTGTATGCGATCGAGATACGGATCATGTAGGAGATAATTCGCCACTTTTCAACAAATTTTAAAAACAGTTGATTTAGTTATCAATCTTCTCGCTATCTATTAGCTATATGAAATGCCAAGCGGAATTATCAAGGTATATGACAAATTTTAAATATAACTAAACAAATAACTATGTGACAATGTGCGGTGACCGAGTATGAAAGTTAATATAAGCTTAGGCAAAATTATGTTCATGCTGATTATCGTTCAACTTCTCAGCATCAGTATAGTCTTTTGCAGCAGCCTGCATAAGGCAAACAGTGATCCAATCGAGAATGAAACTTCAATTCCAGATATTTTATCTGCTGAAAATAAGAGCGATTCCAACAATATGAGCAATACATCGATGGAGGGAGAGGCATATCCAGGTGATGATATGTATCCGGTCGTAATTCAAGGACGTGTCCTTTCCATCGATGAATCGATGAATTATAGTATATATATAGATAATGTTCTTATTGGAAATAATCTGGAAGGTCTTGATGGTTTTAGACTGGTTCCCGGAGCTACAGTCAAAACAACTCCCGCCGATAATCCATATATCAGCGTAGGGGACTGTGTTGAGGTTCAGGGCGACTGGATTCCGTCGGAAAGTCCTCCGATATATCTCCTAGATATCAATAAAACAGCTTGCTCAAATGCAAATAATCCACCATCGATTCCATTCAGTCTTTCAGGACCTAATTCGGGTATAAAAAAACATTTATATAGGTATTCCACATCGGCCATAGATCCTGATAAGGATCAATTGAGGTATTATATTAGCTGGGGTGATGGCACGACCTCCGTCTCAAAGCTGGTCAAGTCTGGAAGAGGGATAATTATGTCTCATAAATGGCCGAACGGGGGAATATACGACATAAAAGCCAGAGCAATGGATAGGAAGGGCGCACTATCCGAGTGGTCAGATCCTGTAACCATTACAATAGCCTGAGCAAGAATCCTAGTGGTTATGGGGCTGAGGTTTAGTCCTTAATAACCCAGCTCCATTTAAACTATTTATCAAAATTTACTATGCAATAGGATTTTATTATGCAAACAGGAGTTTCCGTACCTTCATAGATGCCAGATCAACTATGGGAACAGCTGCGGGCTGGGGCTGTATATTCATCTTCTTCTGGAACTCCGTCTGAGATTGCCATGTGCCGCTGTTTATGACTGCCACGCCCTTGTACCTGGCTATGCCGATCGTATGGACATGGCCGCAATGTAATATTGCAGGCGGCTTGGATATCACATAATGATCCTCGTGCTCAGGGGCTATGGAGACTCTCCCGCCGTATACAGGGCAGAGGTGTCTTCTTCTCAACATTTCAATCATAGCCTTCTCAGGTTCGCTATAGGAGAGCCCTGGAATTCTTAGGACGAGATCATCGATACTGCGGCCATGATAGACCAGAAGAGATGTGCCGCCCAAAGTGATCCAGGCAGGGTTGCCTACAAAGAGCTTATCGCCCTTGAAAAACTTCTGAACTGTTTCCGGCAGCGATGGCTGCGGTTCCGCCTGTCTAACTATGTCATGATTACCGGGCGCAATGATAATGCTGATACCTTCGCGAATGCTGTTGAGGCATTCCGCAGCTCTCTCATATTGCTCATAAATATCCTTTATTGAAAGGTCATCTTCCTGGCCGGGATAAACACCTATGCCATCCGCCAGATCTCCTGCCACGACGATATATTTCACCTGAGCAGCCATGCCGGACGGATCATCCGTCTCGCAGTTTACCCAGGCAACAAACCTTTCCCATGCATCCTCCAGGAAGTATTTGGACCCGGCATGGATATCGGACGTCAGGAGAGCATAGCCTGATCCTTCCTCAAGCTGCATGCATTGGTTCGGCATGTCAGGCCACATCAGAGATTTGACGAATATACGGCCGTTTCCATCGGATACGCCTGTAATGCCCAGCACCTCATCGGGCAAAATGAGCATGGACTGGTCGAAGATCTCAGAGTCCTTCTGAATTATGGCCGTAACCATGCCTGTGGGATCCTCCAGCTCTATTACGCGATTTCCTTTGGAAGTGGTCCTGATATCCATTACCATTCCTATGAGCGAAACCTCTCTGCCGGAGGTCCCTCTGCCGAGGCTTTCTATCGGCCTGGAATTCATCCTCCTGGACAGCATCTCCCTTATCTTGGAGTATCTATCGCGGAAGTATCTGATGAAATCCTCATACTCTCCTATGCATGTGGATCTTCCTGTTATATCGCAGTTCAACTCCGCCTTAGGCATGATCGGCACATCTTTTGGCCGCGCCGGATACTTATCCTTAGGCGGTTTGATCACAATACGGTTATTCGAGATCGTTTGTGATGGCGACATGCCGTCTGCTACTATGCATGAGACATGGGAAGCACTGATCACTGCAACAGAGCCATCAAGGCTGCCGACGATGCGCCTGATAAGATCTTCCTTGGCTCCAGCATATGATTTTATGATCTCCAGGGCATCAGGATCTAGTTGATAACCTTGCTCGGCAAACCTCTGCACTATCTCAAGCATCGAAAGGGGTATAAGAGCGTACAAGCTGATAAATATGGCTGATGAGCATCCAAGAGCAGTTTGATAATCTCCCACTACCAGGGTTCGTCAAAGATATAATATTCGTAGCGGTGGTTGTGGGAGTCATCTCCCTGGTATCGCAGATAGCCCTGGGCCTATGGACTCCTATGGTGGCGGTGGAATCGGGCAGCATGGTTCCCAACCTGAACATAGGCGACATAATAGTTGTGCAGGGAGCATCCAGGGCGGATATAATAACATGGGATGATGCAGAAAAGACAGGCTATAAGGCATTCAATAATCCGGGAGACGTCGTACTGTACCGGCCTTACGGCAAAGAGAGCCTGAACCTGCTTGATCAGGCAAAGGCACTTCTGGGGATGGGCTATCCGCCGGATAAGGCCACACCTATAATTCATCGTGCTCTTGGCTATGTGGAAAAGGGAACGCCCATGTGGAGCGGTGGCCCCGTTGCACCTCTTTCAGGGTATATAACAAAAGGTGATCATAATGATGTCATTGATCAGCAGGCAGGAAGGGTCTTCGGGATGGCCAATGCAACATATATGCGGCTGCATAGGGATCGGATAGTTGAGATCAGCGATGGCATATATATGGATAGGAATACAGGTCTGATAATCTATGAGAGCCCGCCGGTCGACTTTAGCTTTCTCGGCCTGAAGAACGGAACCTATGTAGGAGACGGAATCAGCTACTTTACGCCTGTTGAAAAGGATTGGGTAATTGGCGTTGCAAGGATCAGAATTCCAATAATCGGCTATATTAGGCTCCTTCCAAATATAATCGCCGACGAGATTATGAAGATCCTGGGAAGGTCTTAGATCTCTTTAGTTTTTTTGGCTATCACTGCCCAATGGTCATGGTGGTAAGGCTGGAGATCGGTTGAATACTGGACCTCCATGCCTTTCAATTCTTCTATTTCAGATCTGTAAACATCTTTTGGCGAGGCAGTCACGTCTATTGATCTTGTCTTGATCATAAGCATTAAGCAGCCTCCCGGCTTAAGGTACCTGGCTGCATTCAATGTTGCTATTTCAGCCTGGTTGCGCTGTGCCACATCCTGGTAAATTATGTCAACGGGCTCTACAAGCGTGCTGTACATTTCAGGCCTGGCGGCATCTGCCAGTATGGGCACTATATTTTCACGCGCCTCACATAATTTGAGAAGGTCGCGCATGGCGCGCGAGGAGAATTCAACTGCATATACAAGGCCCTTGCTAACTATGTCGCTCACATGGCTCACAGTGGTACCTGTCGCCGCTCCGAGGTAGAGGACATTTCCATCCCTAAATAGGTTCAGATACTGTCGGCTCTTCTGCTTCAGCAAAAATGCAGCGAACTTTGACCTTGTTGGGTCCCAGATTCTATAGCCATGCCAGATGCGTTCGCCGTAAACAGCTGCAGGATTGACCGGCAATGTCGCGATCCTTTGCTGATCATCTAGATCGATTGTATAGATGCCGGGATAGATCTCATCGACCATTGCTACAGCTCTTTTCCCATGGATGTTGTAGTGAGCTTAACATGCTTCACTCCCTTGAGAGACATCATTCTTTCAGCGGCCTTTCTCACATCCTGACCCTCTCCCCTGAGCACTACTACCTCAAGGCAGTTATCATGGTCAAGATGAACATGCAGGCTCGACTGGATTATGCTTCCGAACTCGTGCTGTATCTCCGTCAGGCTATCAACCAGGCCGCGATGTGAATGAGCATAGACAAGAGTTATAACTCCGACGCGCTCTCCCTGGACATCGCTCATCCATTCATAATGTACAATATAGTTTCTGATCGCATCTCTTATCCCCTCTGAACGTGAAGAGTAGCCACGCTGAAGTATAATCTCATCAAATCTGCTCAGAAGCTTCTCGGGAAGCGAGACGCCGATTCTCATAAGTTCTTGTTCCATATATCCTCGAGACCATTGTTCCAGTGTTACTTAGTAATAAGCCTGATGGGAAAAACCAGCTATGTCGGCATAAACCGTGATTTGGTTCAGAGGCAACAGCCTATCTGCCAATTCTTAGGGCATTGTCCATCGACCAATGAATATTTTGCAACAGCTGCCATATGCAACACCGATACCATAAAGAATTTCCCCTAGCGATAGTCAATATTATTCGTATGCCGGATATCGCAGTAATAAGCGATCGCAATTTCCTCTTTGAAAAGCTGTTCCAGGATCTAGGGGTAAGCTATCAGTTCCTCCAGCCCAGCATCCTCGGAAGTCCCTTTTTGCCTCAGTACAAGATGATTTTGATACCTACGGGCTTTGCTCATCCACAGTACTCCAAGGCACTGCCCGCTCTACAAAGGCTAAAATCGAATATATCAGAGTTCGTGCGAAGAGGCGGAGTTCTCACGATCTTTGGGCCGATGGTGGAGCATAGCTACGAATGGTTGCCGCTTAAGCTGAAGTATGTATGCGAGTATGGCGCCCATACGATTGAGCCGTCGGAGGACGAGTGTTCATGCCTGCTCTGCACCTTAACGCCGGAGTGCGACGGTTACCTTGTTCCCGGCGATGGTTTCGATACCGTTCTGAAGGATTCGTTGGGTAGAGCTATTCTTGTTGCAGGGAAGTATGGCGAGGGCATGATCGTTGCCACATCAGTTCACGAGTTCCCGGCCGGAGACTACATAAAATGGGCGCTTGGAAAGGCGAAGCCGGCCAGGATCTGAAATGGCCGAGGATGTGCTAGATGATATCATAGCAAAGAAGAGCAAAAACAGACAGGAGATCGAGGATCTTCTGAAACAAAAAGGATATGTGATTGAGAAGATCTCAGTCATGAATATGGATTCCGGCGCGATCCAATATTTTGATAGCTATCCTGATGCGATTGAGTTCTTGAAGGGAAAGAAGGGACGGTGGTATATCGCCACGCGGGGAATTAGGCGATCAAATATTAAAAAAAGCTTTTAAGTGGCCCTATCTATATGCATCCAGCGTTATCCAGCCAATGTAACGATTATAAAAGAAAATTAAAAGCGATGCAAAGCACCGCTTAGCTGCCAATGCTCAGTGGGAAATGCAATCCCAATACGAAGATCCAGACGAAATAGATTGCTCCAAGGACGATACCGAATGGAACTCCGAGCTTTGCATATTCGCTGCTGGTAATGCCCAGCTTTCCCGCAGATATGATGTTGGGAATATTCCCGGGGATCAGCATTCCGCCGAATGTCAGGAGTCCCATAAGAGCTGCGTTGATCTGATCTTGTCTCAAAGCTGGCCCAATCTCAGCTGCAGTAAGGGTAGCATTATCTAGAATGGCTGAGACCATGTTGACCCAATACAGAACAGTCGGTGGGATGGCGATGAAGTATTTATTGATCAACACCTCCATGCCGGCCCCGAGCAGGAACAAAGCGGCCACGAAGACATAGACTTTGATTGCCCTGATAATGACCTCTCTGAGACCTCCCTCATCGGCAATCTCAGCCACCTCCGCCTTCGATGCCTTCTTGCCGATGTAGAATGCACCGAAGATAGCACAGAGAATACATCCTATTATGACATATACTCCTAGCTGGTTGAACAGATACCAGAAGGTCGCATGATAAGGTGGACCCTGAAGCTTGGTAATTGCTATAGTCGATAATGGTTCGCCGAGAGGAGTGAGCACTGCTCCAAGGCCAATGGAGAAGCAAGTGACAATAACCAGGTTAATCTTATCTTTGCGCTCCATTGGCATCAGGTTGACGATCTCAACAAGGAACAGCGAGGTAATGATAGCTGTGATAATGCTTGAGATCATTCCACAGATAAACACAATCGCGAAAACCAGCGCCGGCATGGGAATCGATTTCGTCAACCCCCCTATAATGCTCTTGAAGGCACCCTTTCCATAGAAGAATATCAGACCTGCAACAAGCACAGCTGGCACTATGCCCTTCAGAACTGGCTCTTCTACTGCCAGCTTAACAAGTTCAAATGCCCATTTATTGGTTACCGTTACGGCTATGGCACCCATGATGAATAGGAATGCCTCCAGGTTCTTCTCAGCTAGCTTCACCTTAAATGGTGCAACCAGTACTATCAGGAATATAGCGAATAAACCGATATCTACTGCGGTTACTACTTGGCCCGCGATCTCTACCATGATAACACCTCTTTTCTTATGCCATCCCACATTCGCCTATTTTACCTTTTTGGCATAAACGGAAAAAAGGTTAAATACCTAAACGGTTAAAAGGAGTTTGCTAAATTAGTATAAGACCACCTCGAACAATACCATCTCAAAAAGCTCAAAAAATAATTGGAGGCTGAAGAGAGAAGATAATCTATCTATGTGGAGTTAATGCATATAGGGCCCATAACGGAATACCGCCTGCATCATCGCGCCCTAATCCGGAGAAATCCAATTGGGATTTGAAGGAAAGTACCTAGAATAGGTCAATTACTTCTGAAAGAAAATGGAAAGCGATGCTTTAGCACCGCTTTAAACCAATCCCAGCTTCGGGCTGAAGTGCAGGAAGTATATCAGCACGAAGAAGAATGCGCCTAAGACAATCCCGAATGGGACTCCCAGCTTGGCGTATTCGCTGCTGGTTATTCCCAGCTTTCCTGCTGATATGATGTTGGGGATGTTTCCTGGGATCAGCATTCCGCCGAATATGAGCAGACCCATCAGTGCAGCGTTGATCTGATCCTGCGACATGGCTGGAGACAGCTCAGCTGCAGTCAGCGTTGCGTTATCAAGGATAGCCGAAACCATGTTCACCCAGTACAGAACCATTGAGGGGACATGGGTGAAGTATTTGTCAATGATAACGTTCATTCCGTCGCCGAGCAGGAACAGGGCTGCCACGAATACATAAACCTTGACAGCTCTGACGATGACCTCTCTGAGGCCGCCTTCATCTGTAATCTCCTTAACCTCAGCCCTGCCTGCCTTGCCCACATAGAATGCTGCAAAGGCAGCGCATATGGTGCAGCCAAGGATAATTAGCACGCCAAGCTGATCGAATAGATACCAGAAGGTTGCATAATAGGGCGGACCCTGCAGCTTTGTAATGGCGATGGTGGACAGAGGCTCACCCAAGGGAGTGAGAACTGCTCCAAGGCCGATTGAGAAGCATGTGATTATGACCAGATTGATCTTGTTCACGCGCTCCATTGGCATCAGGTTAACGATCTCAACAAGGAACAGCGATGTGATGATGGCTGTGATTATGCTTGAGATCATTCCACAAATAAAGACTATCGCGAAGACGAGCGCAGGCATCGGAACCGATTTTACCAGGCCGTTCATGACGGATTTAAACTGGTTCTTTCCATAGAAGAATATGAGGCCTGCAACCAGCACTGCTGGAACTATGCCCTTTATTATCGGCTCTGTTGCAGCCAATTCAACCAGGTCAAAACGCCAGCCTTTCTCCGGTAGACCCGTAGTTATAGTTACGGCTGCAGCGCCCATAACGAACAGAAATGCCTCGAGGTTCTTTTCTGCCAGCTTCACCTTGAAAGGTGCACTCAGTACTATCAAGAATATAGCAAACAAACCAATATCTACTGCGGTAACTACTTGGCCCGCAATCTCTACCATGATACCACCTCTTTTTTTACCCATCCGCTATTCGCCTATTTTACCCTTTTGGCTTAAAGAGTAAAAGATTAAATAGTAATAGAGGAAAAAGGGAGATTACTAAATTGGTAAATGGTCAGGTAATCTACCTGGAATGAGTTGATAAAAGAAAGGAAACCATAACGGCAGACCACCTACATCCTACATGGACCTTCAGATGTTGTGATCAACTTATTTGAGGGAGAATACCTAAGCTAAACCGCTCAAGTAAGTGGAGGCAATAGGAAGAAAAACCGGTCAGGTGTTTAAGCTTCTGAAAAAAGAGAAATAAAGGGTACAAAAGCACCCTTTACCTCTAAAATCCAAGAGATGGAGTGAACTTCAGCACGAATATTAGCACGAAATAGATCGCGCCAAGCACAAGTCCAAATGGGACTCCAAGCTTTGCGTACTCGCTGCTCGTGATGCCCAGCTTCCCTGCCGAGATGATGTTGGGGATATTGCCCGGGATCAGCATTCCACCGAATGTAAGCAGCCCCATAAGGACTGCGACAATCTGCTCTTGGGACATCGTTGGAGACAGCTCTGCAGCAGTCAGCGTGGCGTTATCTAGAATAGCCGAGACCATGTTCACCCAGAACAGAATCGCTGAGGGAACGTGGGTGAAGTACTTGTCGATGAGAACATTCATTCCGTCGCCGAGCAGGAACAGGGCAAATACGAATACGTAAACCTTGACTGCTCTGACGATGACCTCGCGAAGGCCACCCTCATCAGTGATCTCCTTGACCTCTGCCGTGCCGGCCTTGCCCACGTAGAATGCTGCGAAAGCAGAGCATAGCGCACAGCCAAGTATGATGAGAATGCCCAGCTTATCGAAGAGCCACCAGAAGCCAGCATAGTATGGTGGGCCCTGCAGCTTTGTAATGGCGATGGTGGACAGAGGCTCACCCAGGGGAGTGAGAACTGCTCCAAGGCCGATTGAGAAACAGGCTAATATAACAAGGTTAATTTTGTTCTTGCGCTCCATCGGCATCAGGTTAACGATCTCAACAAGGAACAGCGATGTGATGATGGCTGTGATTACGCTTGAGATCATTCCACAGATAAAGACGATCGCAAAAACCAGCACAGGCATTGGAATCGCTTTTACTAAGCCGCCCATAGCGGCCTTGAACTGGCTCTTTCCATAGAAGAATATGAGGCCTGCAACCAGCACTGCCGGGACTATGCCTTTTATTATTGGCTCTGTCGCAGCCAGTTCAACCAGCTCAGGGCGCCAGCCATGAAGACCTGTAGCCGTGGTGACGCCATAGGTTACAGTGACAGACAATGCGCCCATAACGAACAGAAATGCCTCGAGGTTCTTCTCTGCCAGCTTCACCTTGAAAGGTGCAGACAATACTATCAGGAATATCAAAGTTAAACCAATATCTACAGCGGTAACTACTTGGCCCGCAATCTCTACCATAAGACCACCTCTTTTCTTAATCCTACATCCTTCAGCTCTCCCCTCCGGAGAGTTTGTAGACGGATGATTCTTCCTTTATTAAATGCTTTTGGTTTATGTTTAGGACACCAAAAAAGGATTTATCTCGGCATAGATGGGTAAAATGATAAGATCTTTGAATAAAATGGGTAACAAACGGCTTAAATGGAAAACTGGAAAACATTAAAGGTATGATCGTAAAAATAAGGGATTTTTATCCCAAAAAACATGAACTACGTTATTATTAAGCCTTCATCAAGCTATTAACGATAAATACCATTTAAATCCAAAAACAAAAAGAAAAAAATAGCCCTAGCTTGAAATAGTCCTTCCTGGACGGAGAATTAGGACAGGCCTATCTGATGAGTTTGCCACATCATAAGCAGTGCTTCCTATCCTGCCGGTTTTTAGAGCTGTAGCACCCTGGGAGCTCATAGCTATCAGAGATACATCCAGCTCATCGGCCACACGGCGTATCTCCTCGATGGCGTTTCCAACGACCGCCTTGGGCGTCACAGCCACATTGCCCTGCTTCCAGGCTGATGCGATCTCGTTCAGCTTTTCGGTTGCACTTGTTGTGGCTGTATCTATCTCGCCCTTTGTCTCCCCCCTGGATACAACATAGAGCAAAATTATCTCACCGATTCCGGAAATGTTTTTGATGAGAGAGGTCGCGGCTTCAGAGGGCTCTGAAAGGTCTGTCGGAACAAGAACTCTTGAGAATATACGTGCACAGTATTTCTCCAAAGATCCTTTCTCCATATCGCCCAATAGTTTGTATCGCATTATCAGGAGATTCCTGTCTCCGTACCGCAGGACACCTCTTGATGAACTTCCCAGAATATCACTGCCGATGAGGCTCCTCCCACGAGCACCCATTATAATAAGATCTGCGTTCTCCTCATCGGCTATCTTGTTGATTGTGCTTCCTACCACATCGCCGGCACCGCCGACGGCAAATGTAGCTCGTGTTTTAACGCCGACATTCGGAAGCTTGATACGCCTAGTCTCTTCTGCAAGCTTTCTCTCAGCGTCCCTTACCTCTGCTACAGGGTCCCAGAACCTCATTAAAGGACCCCTGGCCACAACATGCAACAGAACAATTTCTGTTAATCCAGGGATCTCGCCGACACATTCCAAGACTTTTTGAGAATATCTTGAGAAGTCGATAGGCACTAAAACCTTTTTAAACATTCAACAGTCACCTAGTTAGCATCAATTTCAAATTCTTAATACTTCAATTTATCTACTGAAGTCAATAAGTAAATATGCAAATAGAAGACATTAATAGATATAAAAAAATTTTAGCCTTTCTGCACATTGCTTTTAGTTAGTGATCTATCCATCGCAGCAGAGCCGAAAGCAATCCTGCGCGAAAATTTTTCCGCAATTTTGGGCCTGATATTATCCACCCGCTTTCATGACAAGGGCATCAATCAATTACTTGAATATCGAACGGTAATCGACGGGTTTTTCGAAAGACTGAACCTCCGGTTTTAGCCCTTTTTTTAACGAGGCCCTCACACGCTCTCTTTCTCTATCCCTGAGTTTCTTGATCTCCTCTTCGCTCTTGATCTTTAGTACAAAAGCGCCATGGTCTTTTAGGATGGCGAAAAGCAGTTCCTCCCCTTTTACACCCAAGGCCAATGGCGGCACTCCAATTATATCGAACTCCCCTAGAACTTTATAGCCTGGCTCAACATAGTGCACTTCGTCTGAATTTTTTTCTATGAACTCCCTAGCCTCTTTGAAAGAAACTCTCTCCAGCATAATATCAAAGTCGAGATTCAATCTGGAGATGATTTCCTTAATGCAAGCCATCAAGTCACCTGCATTGAACTTAATATAATGCAGTTACTCTTTCGCGGCTTTCTGCTCTCAAAAGCAAGGCTATTCCCCTATTGTGAAGCCGTTTAACAGCCGCTATGTATATCTATTTTATGGTAGGGCCCAAGTAGGCTAGATCAGAATCCTTTTAAATAAAAAGATGTTCGGTGTGGAGACTTCATCCTTATCTTCGCTTGATATCAAAATGCCTATGATTGCGAACACAGCACCTGCGATCAGATTCATCACATGGGCAGGCATATTGCTCGTTGTCCATGTGCCTACAGGTATGGTGAATCCATCGGCGATATGCCCTAAAATATGAACTAAGAAGCTGGCGAAGGGATCAAGGAGGGGACCATAGGGCTGATGCCTAATGGCAAAGTATTGTCCCTTCGCTTGAAAAACGTGCCTTGTACAATGACGTATTTAGGGATCGCGCCTGGATAATAGGAGAGAAGGAAGAAGTGATTGCAAAAAAGACGGATGAAATAGCTTTATAGGAGAATCAATAATCCTTTCTCGATATATATCAATAATAGAGAGTAATAAGAGCTTGTTCTGGACCTCAAATCCAATGACAACCTTGGATTCAATAGTGCGCCCTTAGCAATATTTGTTTTTATAGCCTGAACCTTCATAGCCTTCAAATCTCCCTGAAAATGCATTATTCTCTTTTTCGTAATGAGGATATCCTTTTATTTCGATTAGGTGATTCACAAGTGTTAATGATGCTGTTATGCTTTGTATGTGCGAATTTATATCCGCTCTCTGATCCTCTGGCATGCCTGGCTTTTCCTGAAGGCATACCCGATGATATTCTAATTGGTGAAGCAGATCATAATGAGCTATATCCTGGCGATAATGGTATACGTTTTGAAGAAATAATGTGAACGACTTAAGTTTCATGCGTTTATTTCGGGTGTTTCCTAGGATATTGATTCTGATATAGGTTCCCAAAGCAATCCGAACTCGCAAGTGCAGCTGGCAGCTCAGGCTGGCAGTCCCCACAGGATTTATAACAAGGCTATTGCAGGCGAGCCGCCATCGAACGCACTGTGGTGCGCATGCGCAGGAATTGTTGCGTACATGCTCATTGAGCGCTATCATATGTCTGCCATCTTCGCACTTGCGACGGGCGTATCATTTGCAGCTTTAGTTGACGGCGTTATGGCTGCGAGCGCTTACTTCGGCAGCATACATTCAGAACTACGTGCTGATGCCTCCTCATCCATTCCCGCTGCTGGTCATTGCCCTGATATGGGGAATAACAGTCGGAGCAATTGGATCATCAGTGGGCGATATCCACTACGGCGGGGAGCGTGAGTTCCAGTGGAGGCTGTTCGGTCAGGGCCTCAACACGATGCTTTCTGGACAGATCATTAGAAGGGCTAAAGCCGGTCTGCAGAATACCATTGATAACGCCTGATTCTGTGCCAAGTTCGGCGGACTGTGCACAGGCCTCGGCATGGGATTGGCTGTGTTCCTGGATAACTGGAGAACAACTGTCTTTGACCCGGTCACACAGGCTCCCTACGCAATCGCTATGGGCGTGCTATTTGTAATTATGATGAATGTGTATAACTTCTATCGAGAACTCTCGTTTTAATTCAGAAATTCTCATCGCGTGCTATGCTCTGAGGATACTTGGACGTGATTTAGTTTAGTCGCGGATATCATCAAGCGCTGATTCACCATGCAATTACCGGCACATGTCCATGGTTATATACGATTATAGTTGCGGCATTAAGCAATCCATCATCTTTTGCATTCGTTGGGTCAATCGTATTCTTCCAGGAGCCACCCCTCATAAGAGTAATATTGCTCCCATAGGAGTTCAATGTTATATTATCTCCATCTATTCTGGTAATGGATATCCCTATCTGATTGTATGGAAGGTTCACCACCGGGCTTAACCTGCTAGAAATACTGCTTCCCGTATCTTCGGATATCTCCAGCTCATTGCCGCAAATAGCCTTAACGGACGAGTTCAGTTCAAATCCCTTTTGTATATATAAAGTTGAGTTAATGAGGTTATAGGCCGAAGAGCTTAATATCGGAGGGCTAGTATTTTTGTCCAATATCGTTCTATTTTCATGTTTTTGGATCTCAATAAGCAGATATTCTTGCGGATGGCTTGTTAATGTGACTCCGCAGACTAGCAGGGCGGTTGCTACATAGCTGATGATAAGTAGCTTTTTCCTGCCATTATTTTTATTATTTATACAATTCCCTCCAGTGATCTATGATTCTTGACACGCTTTGGAATATATGTCCGAAACAATTGAGAGTGATAGATATATGCGCTAAATCCGAACATAGCTTATACATTGTAAACCATAACCATTAGAGTTGGGTTTACAATGTGGGGGATCTATATGTATATTGCGCTCTTTGGGGCTGACCTTTTATATCATGTGATAATGGCTAAATAGGTAAAAACCTAAAAGCATAAAAAGAAAATATGAAGACGTATATAATCGATTCACATAGCGAAGTCCTTCCACACTGGTTTGAGGAATATATAAAACTGAAATTGCCCTTAGTTGTAGTTCGAATAGACAAGCATGACGATATGAATCATGAATGTCCGGCACTACCTTCAAATGAAGGGCGGCAATCGTTTGAATATTTGACAAAGATGATGCCTTATCTATACGGTTATTCGAAAAGCGAACTTAACGAAGCCAATTTCACATGCCCTGCGTTTCATTATGGCGTCATAGGAGCAGTATACCATTTCAATCCGAGTGAAGAGAAAGTAGATGCTTATGGAAGGGTCAGCGGCAACAAGTTCATCAACGTTCCAAAGACAAAAAAAGATTTCCGCATGATAGGTGGAAAAAGAAGCAATAGAATATTTTGGGATGATACAGCAACAAAACTGAAAATTCAGTGTGGAAGGATAATCCCTGCTCCACAGACCATAACAATAGAGGAATTCGGAGAGGATATCCGCGGCAGCTATTATCCTGTAGTAATCGGTTTCGATCTTGATGGCTTATGGGGGATTGGAGATAAAGGCATGGCTGAAGAGATCATAGCCGAAAAAATTGAAAAAATTAAGATCGTGTTGGGGCATATTCCCTCACCGATATTTGCCTGCATTGCACGCTCTCAGGCTCCAAGGACTTATGTGCCGCCTGAGCTGGTAGATAAATTACAGGAAGCGGCATTAGATCTTATTGAGGCGGCTTATGCCTAAGCCTAAGCCTAATGCTTAATATTTTCAACATACGGCATAACGTTAATGCCTGGCCTTTATCGGCAATTTCATCAAGCTAGGCTGTTATAGGGGCTACTCCAAAGGGACGCCAAAGGAATGCTCTTCCAGATCCATCGCTTTTCGCCATGTTGCCTTGCACCTGCAGTCTAGACCATCAAACACACTCACGTCTTGGGTCAAGGCATGCTTCCTTATAGCCTCTGCGATGGATTCATCGCATTTGCCGCAGTTATGCGGGCCACGCTTTGTGCCTGCCCCGACAGGATCGCAGATGATCGGACCCTCAATGCTTCTTAAAATCTCCACAGCGGACCAGAGCCACGGAGGCCTGTACTCGCCGCGCTCCCAAAGGCGCTCGACATAAGTTCCACGCTGTATATTGCAGAGGTTAAGCGAAAGCGTATCGGCATATGGTCTCGCTGCCCTTGCAGAGGATACTGCATCCTTTAAAGCTTCGCCTTCAGAGAGCATAGGCGGCTTCAGCAATAGATACGCTTTGACTCTTCCACCCTTCTCATGAATCATCTCTGATGCAAGTGCGAAATCATTGAAGGAAAAGCCCTTGTGGATGATGTTCTCTCTAATGAGATCGCTTGATGTTTCAAGACCAATCGCAAACTCAGTCTCAACCCTTGAGAGACAATCCTTTATGCGCTCAGGTGTGATGTGCTCGGGCCTTGATTCTATCACCAACCTAGCAATTCCTTTATCTCTGATTATATCCAGAATGCGATCTCTGGCGACCTCAGGCATCTCTCTTGGATCCAGGAAGCTCCCGCTTGTATAGATCTTTATGATCTTATCTTCGGGAGATAACCTCTGCAGAGCCTGGGAGAATTGCGCAAGTAAATCATCTGCAGTAGCAGGTGCTCCCTCAGAGGCATAGCCGCACATTGTGCATTTGTTCCATCTGCATCCGATAGTGCGCAATATGATTGTCAGGGAGGAGATGCTCTCCTCGCCCAGGAGATCCTGTGACTTCCAAATCGCCACAGGCCTCCTGGGATCAAGGCGGTTAAGGCGGTTATCGTTCTTCAGAATATTTTTATTCGAGGCCATGATTTATCCTAAATTATCCTAAATACTGTAAAGCGCTTATGCCCGCTGATGCGCCTGAGCCGACTGCTGTGGTAACCTGCATCCTTCCTCCGGTGGCGTCTCCTGCTGCAAAGACTCCGGGCATGCTTGTCTCCTGGTTTAGTCTGTTCACTTTGATGAACCCGCCCTGAGTTATTTCAAGGCTGAGGTTAGAAGCAAGCTCGACATTGGGCTTCATGCCCATCTCAACGAAGACCCCATCGACTTTTAGAGATCTTGGGATTCCGCCGACTACGAACTCAATACTCCTCACCAGATCATCGCCAAGTATCTCCTTTATCTCGGCTCCATTAATCGAGCTTAAATTGCTCAGGCTCTTCATACGGTCCAGGTAAGTTGATTCTGCGACGAGCTTTTCGCGCGGCACAATGATGTGCACTTTGCTGGCGATATTTGCCAGATAAAGGACAGCTCTTGCAGCTCCGTTGCCGTAGCCCACGACTGCCACAGTTTTGTTTCTGAAGAGGGCACCATCGCAATGAACGCAGTAAGATACTCCTCTGCTTGTATATTCTGTCTCGCCTGGGACCCCAAGTTTTCGGTGGCTTGCTCCCATAGCGAGAATTAGAGCTTTGCACTCATACTGCCAGTTTTCGGTCTTTAGGCGGAAGATATCTTCAAGGTGAACTATCTTCTCAACATTCTCGGGCTGGTATTCTGAGCCGAACTTCTGTGCCTGGGCGAGCATCCTCTCAGATAGCTCTATACCCTGTATGCCATCGGGAAAACCGGGGTAGTTCTCGTATAGGCCTCCCATGGATTGCTGAGATCCATAGAGGTTTCCGAGAATCAATGTCTTCCTTCCGCCCCTTGCGCAATACATGCCAGCGGTCAGCCCTGCAGGGCCTGCTCCCACAATGATGACATCATGCAATCAGACTCACCATGAGATAGAGGCCAGCTCATCATAGATAAAAGGTATGTAGATGAAAGGCATGAAATGCGAACTGCAGTTTGCTACGGCGAGTTTATATGGGGTTTATATGGGCACGCCCTAGGCCCAAATCAGCCCGCAATGTTTTTAGACTAGAAGGTAATTAGTGGGGGTGCTTCACATATAGGCCTCGCGTCGATAGTGTAGCGGTTATCACTAGGCGTTGCCAACGCCTAAACTCGGGTTCGAATCCCG
>JBHGAU010000055.1:0-17297 GCA_041946675.1 Methanotrichaceae archaeon
TGAGTAACTGTGAAGGATACAGGGCTTGGACAAATTACAGAATTATCGTTACACTACCTCCACTTCCTGTCCAAGCATCTTATAGAAGCGTTTAACTGCAAAGCATGAATTATTTATTCCGCTTAATGATAGTTTCTTATCGATAAGGTATTCACGGAACTCTTTTAATGCAGATACAGGGGGCTTATCGTTTTTGGTGAATTTTAAGAAAGTTCCAACCCTCCACACATAGCCCTCTATTGTGGAGGGCTTTAACCCTGAGCTTTCAAGTGATCTTCTATAACGTGATAAGACTGGGGCAAAATCTGTCTGGCTTGAAGCAATCCACTCAGAGCTTAATACAAGCTTCTTCATACCATCTCCTCCAAGCCGAAGAAGTGTTCTCGGTCCTAATTAAGTTGGTATAAAATCAATATGCTGCGACACATTATTATCGAAATCACATTCAGGGTCCAGTCGTGTAGACGTTCGTGGGTTCGAATCCCATCCCCCGCACTACTGATGCCAATTTTTGGGAGTAGGCTTCAAGGTTTATGCGAAAAACAATGAACTTTTAGACTTCTTTCAAGCTTGATATAACTTCATCAAGCCTAATAAATTCCTTTGATACTCGATGCTCTACAAGCGGTCTATATGCCAGGGAAAGCTATTTACCCTTATAATTATTATAGATAGGTAGCGAAGGGTGAACTTGCCTCCTTATAAGCTAGTATAGCCTTTCCCTTCGCCTCTATATCCTTTCAACCCATATAGAGACATCATACCCCGGCGTTCAGTACTAGCTCTCTAAATACTTCCTCATACAATGTACATGCTTCAGGCGAAGGGATCGTCTCTCATATCTATCCGACCTCGAACGGATATTCCTGTCTACTCCATCCCTTCGCTTATCCTTCAGCTATGCCTACGGCATTATTGTTCCTTTCTCTCATATCATCAAGAAATAAATACCAAAATAAAATTATATGTTCTAGCATTTACAAATAATTGAGCTTCCATAGTGGAGCTTTGATGATCTTTAAATGCAGCGATAAATACTTATATAAAATACTGAAGTGGTCTTAGATCATTTTCTTCTATGATGAATTTATACTGTAAAGGGTATATCCTATAAAGGGAAAACCCTAAAAAAAGAAATCGGTGATGAATATGGCGATGGTAGATTCAATCTCTATTATCTGGAAAATTCTACAGGAGATTTGATAATTTCAGGCTATCAAAGGGTTAAGGGTGACAAGATGATTAGCAATCCTATATTTAGCCTTATTCTGGCAGCACTACTTATTACGCCTGCTTTGGCGCAGGATAATCCAACGAATGCCAACATAGATAATTACATTCAACAGCTAAAACATAATGACACTAGCAAAGTCAAAATAATGGCCATACAGGCGCTCACAAGCAGCAATGATTCCAGAGCTACCGACTCATTGATCCAGGCTTTAGCATACAAAGACAATGACATCAGAATAGAGGCAGTAGGGGCGCTTGGAAAAAGAGATGATCCCAAAGCTATTAATCCTTTAATTCAGGCGCTAGGAGATGATAATAGTGATATCCATGCAGCAGCTATAGAAGCTCTCGCAGAAATTGGAGCACCTGCGATAGAACCATTGATTCAGGCACTTCAAGATGGAAATAGTCTAATTCGAAGAGGGGCTGCTGCTGCTCTCGGAGAGATTGGCGATTCAAAAGCTAAAAAGCCGCTTCTTCAGGTACTCTCAAATGACAAAGATCGCAATGTACAGTTAAGTGCTGCCAGAGCTCTGAAAAAGATCGGCGAAGAGGGACATAGTTTTACGATAGTGAAAAACTCGATAATTTGGGGCGGAGGCATCCAGTTGGCTGAGGAGGATTAATTACCCTCCCTTAATTTTGACTTTATGAACCGGGAATTGATTGGATTTCGTATCGATTTAGCGTGGAGATGAGACTGCACAAAGGTATCTGAAGTATATCGAATGTTATGAAGGTGGATGATAACTGGTTCCTGGGATCTGGAATCTACCTATCGTGCCTGCAATAGGCTGCTATTTTTTAATCAGCTATGCCCATCGGAAGTAAAAGGATGGCCGAGATGTAGCTATCGAAGATGGAGCTCTGATAAGCAAGAATTTTATTCATGAGAGTAAAAAGATCTACAGATAAAACGATGTCAAATATCCTCACTACTTATACGGCAATGGTGCAGTCTCCGCATACACTGATGTAGCCATGCCACATAGCATAGATGCCGAAATAGCAGATGTTGGCACCCCATTGGGCAATAAATTTAGCTCTCAAAGAAGCCTTCAGCTATTTATTTAAATATGGATAAATCATCTCGTTCTTATCTCCCGAATATCGCGCATATTGGCCTTTGCCGGACAATAGAGAATCCTTCTCTATCCAATATAGGAAAATAATTTCTACAAAAAGGAACAAATTTATAAATTGGTGATCCGATGGATATTTGAATATGAAAAGAAACACCATGGTTGAACATGAGGTAATAATTATGAGATCTGGCAGCGGCACTGATAGTATAATTCCATCCGGTCCACACGCACCCATGGGATTGAATCCTGTATTAGATTTCGATTTTGTCAACAATATTGTAGAGTCCGTCGGCCAGAGTTTATTGGTCACTGGCGAAGATTGGCGCTTTGGCTATGTTAATCCAGCCTTTGCCAAACTGGTTGGTTATCCTGCTGAGGATCTGATTGGTAAGTCCCTGGATTATTTTGCTTACCAGGATGATCTCGGGATTCTCAATGATGCCAGGATAAAGCAGATGGCTGGGGAGACCACCGCCTTTGAGGTCCGATTGATAAGATCCGATGGCAAGGTAATTTATGCCCTGATCACAGGAACACCTCGCTTCCATGCAGGCAAAGTCGTGGGCTCCTTCATGGTCATCACTAATTTGACAGACCATTACGTTGCTGAACTTGAGCAAAGGGTTTTTGAAAGGACAGCTGTGCTCGCCAAAACAAATGAAATCCTTCTAATAGAGATAATCAAAAGAAGGAGGGCAGAGGAGATGCTCAATATGTCCCTCGCTGAGAAGGAGACTCTTCTCCGGGAAATTCATTGCAAGGTTAAGAATAACCTGAATCTGATCTCCTCTTTGCTTTATGTTCAATCCAAAAGGACTATTGATGAGAGGCCAATGGATATAATAAAGGACTGCCAGAATAGGGTTAAATCAATGGCTATAGTCCATGAAAAGCTGTCCAACTCTCAAAATTTGACAAAGATAAATCTGGAGGATTACGTAAAGAGCTTAACCGAGAGCCTTTTCCAGTTATATAACATTCGTCGCGATAGAATAGATCTGGTTCTTAGTATCGATAAGATATTGATTGGGGTAGATACTGCAGTCGCTTGTGGATTTGTGATTAACGAGCTTGTCTCAAACTCCCTTAAGCATGCTTTCCCTGGAGACAGAAAGGGTGAGATCAACATAGAGATCCATTCCGAGGGCGAAAAAGGCTTTAGGATGATCATCAAAGATAATGGAATCGGGTTCAAGAAAGATATAGCAAAATCCAATGCCCTGGGCTTACAGCTGGTAGGAGCTGTGATGAACCATATTGACGGCAATATCAGGCTGGACAGCATCGGTGGAACCAGGTTAGAAATAGCTTTTCACATGCCGATTTATGGTGAATAGCCTTGAATGTGCGAGCTTTATGCGACTGAAGATATAAAATATGGCAGAAGGCCAAATATCCTTTTGCTTTAAATGGACTTTACAGTAATAATTCCGCTCAGTCCATCTATGCCCAAGGTAGGTATGCTGACTAAAGCCCTGTAGTCTCCAGCTGGCCAACTTCGATCGACTGTGAAGTTGATCTGAACGGGCTGTTCTTCTGCATATCCGGGAACGGTAAAGTTTTGCAAGAGAACAATGGTGTACCAGTTGGGAACTTTAAGCTGCAAATTGGCCGTACTGGATACTGAGTGATTATAGTCGTTATTAACGTAAATAGTGATCCACGTCAAGGGTCCCCTCTGGTGAGGGTTATTCCAGTCTACTTTATAAAAACTTAAACCCTTAGCAGCCGATGCAATTGAGGTAACCAATAGCAATATAATCATTATTGCTATAAGCCATTTACTTTTTGAGTCCGTGGGATTCCCTCCGAGCAAATAGGTTAATTCCTAATATCTATTACTTATTGTTTCTCGTTCTACAAGCCAGCGTTTAATATAGGGCAATATAGGGCAATATAGGGCAATATAGGGCAATATAGGGCAATATAGGGCAATATAAGGCAATATAAGGCAATATAATCCCGTGAGCACAGAGCCGGTTAGCTCTCTTTTATCTATCTTCGTCGCTCGAATCTTTCCTCTTAGGACTCCACCAGGAGGTTTTTGTTTTAAGATCATTATCTTTATTGTAAATTCTGAAATCTACTGGAATCATAGCGTTTCCGTCAGTCCATAGCGTTGTGATGGTATCGACGCCACTAACTACTCTATGATGTTTTCCAACCCAATGATGATAAACCAGGCCGATGTTTTTAGCATAATTAGGGATTTATAAAGTTTACTAAGACACAATTGCCATCGCTCTGATTTCCATTCTGGCCATTGGTGTCTTTGAAGACCTAGAGCGCACTAAATATTGCTTCTACTTGAACCGTCTGATAAAGGATTTGTCTATCCAGCTCTTTAGCGAATAAATCAGCCTTGTCGGAGCTCCAATGCATACCTTACCATAAACTCCTACAGCGCAATCGCAGCCCAGAGATATCAGTGCAACCTGGCTGTCGGTACTGGCGCGGACTGAGTATCTTTCAAATGGCTTGCCTTCAGCCAGCCTCGTCAGGTTTTTGGCTACGTGTTTTGCCTGGCGCTCTGCCTCAAGCGCGGTCTTTGTTGCCAGCTTTCCATCGATCTCAACCCAGGCGCAGTCGCCAATTGCGATAATATCATCTGCAGCATGGAGATAGGGATCAGTTTGAATCCAGCCATTCTTCTTCGGCAGATCCAGATTTTGAACAAACTCAGGCGGCTTTACGCCTGCAGTCCAGATCGCCATGTCGCAATCCAATGATGAGCCATCAGTGAAGAGTATGCTGTCTTCCTTAACCTCGCTTATCATGGTAGACGTGAGGACATTTACGCCCTTTTTGGATAATGCATTCTCAATCAATTTTGATGTCTCAGGCGAGAACTGCGGAAGTACTCTATCCTTTGCCTCGATTATGTAAATGCTTGCCTCAAGACCTTCTGTCAGGACACATGCAGTCTCAACACCTGTCAGGCCGGATCCTATTATCATTATTCTCTCAGGATACTTATCCTCGACGAATCTTCTTGCCCTTTTGGTCTCATCGAGAGTGCTGATGGAGAACGTATGCTCAATGCCCTTCAGGCCGAAGTAGTTCTGGGCGGCTCCGACAGCTATCACCAGCATATCATAATCTACGCGGGCGTTCTCACAGATTACGGTCTTATCCTCAAGCCGCTGCGCTTTTTCCCCAATAAGCCTGGCACCGACACGATCGCAGAAAGGCTTTAGCGGTGCAGTCAGCTCCTGAAGCCTCGCCAATCCTCCCAGGTATTCAGGATAAAGGGCCTGGAGCTCAAGGTTTCTTTTGGGCTCTATCAGCGTGAACTCAACTTGCCCTGGTGACGCTACTCGAATAAGCTCAGCGCCTGCTACTCCTCCGCCAATGACCGCGACCTTCATTTCATCCTCTGCATATAAACAATAGAAATGGGAGCAGAGCATTAAACTTATTCCATAACGATTAAAATTGAAGTTCTGCGAACTGGCGCTAAAATAGAGGCGATAAAAAGTGGTGAAGGGATATGATCACAGTTTACTTTGATGGACTTTGTTATCCAAAGAATCCGTGCGGCGTAGCAGCCTATGGATATCTCATTTATCGAGATGATCAGCTCATGCACGAAGGCTTCGGGGCTGTGGGCGAAGGAAAGGGTATGACAAATAATGTCGCTGAGTATGAGGGCCTGAAGGCTGCAGCACAGTGGCTCAAAGATAATGGAATAAATGAGAAGACAATTATAAAGGGCGATTCTCAGCTTGTGATAAAGCAGATGAAAGGCGAATGGCAGGTAAACTCAGCCACATCGAGAAAATATGTCCCTGAGATAAAACGACTGCTCGAAGGCATAGATGTAAGCTTCGTCTGGACGCCCAGGGAGGAGAATGAAGAGGCAGATAAGCTGTCGAGGGTGGCTTATGAGAGGTATAGAAGCCAAAAAAAGAATTCGAAACGAATCAAATTAAATTAGCTTATTCTGAGCGAGAAGCACCCTTCTTATTATTTGATCGCTGGGAGCAGAGACTGCTTTAAATGCAACCTTCCGCAATACCCACCACATAGGGTAAAACAAAGTGGTAGCTATTAATAATCCTGGAGTACACCTACTGTTGCTTAGTAATAGGATTAGCTCTCCAATTAACTGCCGATTTTTAACAGATTCTTTGAAACGGTGCAAACGCCGAAGACTTTACAGAACCTGTAAAAATTGAGGGAGATCAACCTTCTATCTTCGCATACTCCTTCGCCCAATATGTAATTATCATATCCGCCCCAGCCCTCTTTATGGACGTCAGAGCCTCAAGGAATGCTGCCTTCTCGTTCAGCCAGCCGTTCTGTGCTGCAGCCATAATCATCGAATACTCGCCGCTGACGTGATAGGCAGCTGTGGGCATCCCGAAGGTATCCTTGACAACTCGAATAATATCAAGATAAGGCATAGCAGGCTTGACCATAACCATATCGGCGCCCTCCTCGATATCGAGCTGAACTTCCCATATTGCTTCGGCAGCATTCGCAGGATTCATCTGGTAACTTTTTCGATCTCCAAAGGCGAATCCCGACTCAGCCGCTTCGCGGAAGGGACCGTAGAAGGTTGAAGCATACTTTGCGGCATACGATAAGATGGGTGTATCGATGTAGCCATCGATATCAAGGGCCGTGCGTATGGCCTGAACCATATGATCCATCATGCCGCTTGGCGCTATGATATCTGCGCCGGCGCGAGCGTGGCTCACGGCGATCTCCCCCAGTATCGGCAATGTTTCGTCATTCAGCACACGCTGGTCTCGAATTAAGCCGCAATGGCCATGGCTCGTATATTCGCACAGGCAGAGATCCGTTATCACTACAAGGTTCGTCATCTCTTTTATCTGCTTCACGGCCTTCTGTATGATGCCCTGAGGGTCATATGCTGCAGATCCTACGTCATCCTTCTCCGATGGCAGACCAAAGAGCAGGACTGCTGGAATCCCTAGATCCTCCAGCTTGCCAGCCTCAGATGCAATGCTCTCCAAGCTCTGTCTGAACTGGCCTGGCATAGAATCTATTGCTTTGGGCTCAGTAATTCTCTCATCCACGAAGATGGGCTGGATCATGTTTTTCAGAGACAGCCTTGTCTCAGCCACCATATCGCGAATTCCCGGCTGGCGAAGCCTTCTCATTCTTCGCATTTGGTTTCCTCCGACTCAAGCTTGAAAAGCTCAGACAAGGATTTCAGAAGGGCGGAATCTCCTTTTTCAGCAGCATTCTTCAAAGTCTTCGTAGGCTCGGCCAGGAGCTTATTGACTATTGAT
The DNA here is from genome assembly GCA_041946675.1 of Methanotrichaceae archaeon. GTDB lineage: Archaea > Halobacteriota > Methanosarcinia > Methanotrichales > Methanotrichaceae > CAWBKV01. The sequence goes on from JBHGAU010000055.1 coordinate 7,580, forward strand.
TGGCTCATATCCCTCAGAACCTGCTGCTCTATTGCACCCAGGGTGTGGTAGGCGCTCAGCTTGTTCATGGCTTTCCTGCATTCATGGTCTTTGATGACCTCCGCCTGAGAGTATAGGAGCGCAAGCAGATCCTCCGCCTGCTTTCTCTTATACTTGGCCTTGAGAAGATTGAACTCCTCATCAATGATTCCCTCTACCTTCTCCATCTCAGCCATCCTCTGCCTCATGTTCTCGCTGCTTATGCGCTTCAGGCTATCTATGTTATGTAGCTCGACACCCCTGACATCAGAGGCCGATTCCTCGATATCTCTGGGATTGGCGATATCAATCAGGAGAAGCCGCTTATCTCTGCCTTGCATAGCCTTTTCGATATCCTCCTTGAGAAGGATATAATGTGGCGCGGAGGTTGCGCTGATAACAACATCTGCAGTCTTAAGCTGATTCCTCATCTCCTCGAAGGGTATGGGAGTGCCGCCAAGGCGTCCTGCCAGCTCCTGAGCCGAATTGAAAGTTCTATTTGTGACATACAAAGAGCCGACATTTTTCGCCATAAGCGCCTTTGATATAAGCTCGCCTGTATCTCCCGCACCAATTACGAGAACCATTTTGCCTTCTAAGTTCCCAAGGATCTCCTCCGCTAGATCAACAGCTGCAGAGCCCACTGATATGGACCTCTCGTTTATTCTTGTCTCCTTGCGCACGCGTTTGCCAACCTGTATGGCTTTCTTGAAGGCTGTCTCGAGCATCCAGCCTGTTGCATCGGCCTTCTTCGCAAGATCGAAGAGCATTTTCATCTGGCCCAAGATTTGATCTTCGCCGATAATCATGGACTCAAGACCTGAGGCAAGCCTCAGAAGGTGAAGCAACGACTCATCATGATCATGAAAATCTATTATTCTAGAGGATACACGCGCCTTCTTGGCCAGATCGAAGAGAACTTTGCTGCCCCGAGGAGATACAACGTATATCTCGACCCTGTTACAGGTCTTCAGCACCGCGCACTCCTCTACGAGTTCGCTTGAGAGCACCCATTTGAGCATGGTTTCAACATCGCCGTGCCATGCTCTCTCAATCTCATCTATCGAGGCCTTGCGATGGGTCACTAGCATCGAGGCTATTTCGCTCATTCAAAGACACCTCTTCGCGAGCCTTCATATAGGCCTTTTCATAGGACTCATCCAGAAGCCTCCAGATCTCATCGTCAGATAGAACCGCCCAGATTCTTCTGGATCGCTCTCTTTGATCAGGCACAGACCTCTTTAGATCATCCCTGATCCGTACCAAGAGCTTTGCCATGCCCTGGAAGTTTTCGGTAAGCTCCCTCTCAAGTCTCAGCCGGAGGTATTTTGATAATGCAGGGCTTTCTGTCGATATTGCAATAGATATCGGCTCCTTCCTGATGATGGAAGGAACGACTATATCCCCAATTCCATCCACACTGTTTACAAGGACTCCGAGGTCCCCTGCCCTATGTTCAATCTTCCTATTAAGTTCAATATCGCTTGTCGCCGGCACCGCTATAAACGCATCCCTGAGATAATCATCATAGCCTTCACATAAATCGGCCCTGATAAGCCTTACAGCCCGGGCTTTCTCCATCTGGATGAGGCCATCAGTAAAGCTTTTGCTGACGACTGAAACGGACGCATATTCCGAAAAGAGCCTGGCCTTGTGTTCACCAATATGCCCTCCGCCGAATACAACAACTATCTTTGATTCTAAGTCCAAAAAAAGCGGCAAGAGCTTTTTAGAGGTTGGCATTCAATTATCCCTATCGTTTCTTCTAGATCCTGGCGCTTGTCTTCTTATACTCCCTAACGCTAAAGAGAATCCTGAAGTCACTTATATCAGATGCCCTCGATAGCTCGTTTGCAATCTCAATGCATTCCTCCTTGTTCCTGGAATGAACCATCGTATAGAGGTTATAAGGCCAATCAGGAGCAATGGCACGCTCATAGCAATGTGTGACTGCTTCGAATGATGCAAAGAGTTCGCCTATGCGTTCTATCTCTGATAATGGAACCCTCCAGATGATCATTGCATTGGCAGTTATGCCCAGAGCCCTGTGGCCTATTGTCGCAGCAAACCTTCTTATTATGCCCACCCTTTCAAGCTCTTTTAGCCTGCCAATAACCTCATCCTCTGAAATGCCAAGTGCTTTGCCTAAGTGCAGATAAGGCCGATCCACCATCGCCAGACCGTCCTGAGACAGCCTCAGAAGCCGCAGGTCTATTTCGTCCAACCTTACCTCCAGCCGTTAGGTCTCTGAAAAGGATATCTATCTACGCCAGATGATGGGATACTTCTGGGTGTCGTCCCCGGATTGCCCTGCACGGCAGTGTCGCTCCAGTAATTTCCTCCGATCTTCGAGCCTGCATCCCATCTGTTATTTCCGTTATCTGCAGCATTCTGAACTTTGTTATCGATGAAGATATTATGATAAAGGAAGTTTCCGCTACAGTCCACAAGATTGGCACCTGATATGCCATTCATGGTAAACTTATTATCGGTGATATTGCATTTCGATGATGCGCTCATCCGAAGTCCATAGTGATCATTGCTGTTAAAGTTATTGCCCATCAGTTTAACTCCTTTTGAAGACTGTATGAAAATGCCCTGGCCGTTTCCTATCGCAATATTTCCTATGACCTCTGCGCCCGATAGCTGTATGAATGAGATGCCATGTTGAGCGTTATCGCTGACATTATTAGCTGAAAGGATGCAGGCATTTGAGCCAGAAAGGCCTATGCCTTTATCGTTCATCGAGACCTCATTTCCCCGGAGTATGCACTTATGAGAGCTGCTCAGCATTATGCCTGCCTCTTTATTCATCTTAGAGATGCAATCCAATAGATTGCAAAGCCTTGAATTGAAAATGGATATTCCTGTCCGATCCGACAATGCATTCGATGACTTTACGGTAATATTTAGAGCATTATCGATTCTAATTCCATCCTCAGTACAGTTTGCTGCTGAGCTATCCGCAACTATTCCATCAATGGACCCTTTTGATTGCAGTCCGATCTTGCATGCGTTTGCTTCACAATTTTTCACCGACCACATGCCGCTGTTGAGAAGATAAAATCCGTATTCGCTCTTGTAGATGCTGCTGTTCTCAATACTGCAGCCTGTGGAGTTTACAAACAGTATTCCGGTACTGCTGTTGGATATAGTCTGGTTTGATATCCTTATGTTGCTGCATCCGATAAGGCTTATGCTGCCACAGTTCTGTGAAACATATGCATTGCTTAGATTGACGAGGTAGCAGATAGGCTTTCCGTCGGCCTTATTGGAATCATCTATCCTCTGATCAAAGAAGTCCCTTGCAGATTTTGCGAGAGCTGAGCTCGATACCTCACCGGCATCAACGCGCAGATGATAGACATTCCCGTTCATCAGATTCTCGCGCAAAAGATTATTCATTGATCCCCTGAGCGAAATGCCATATGTATTCTTAAGCACCTTATTTCCTAAAGCCAAGTTTTCTCTTGAGTTTGCAATAAGTATTCCATCTCCATTTTGGGAAAGCTCGTTCCTCATGATTTCATTTCCGGATGAGCCATCCAGGTATATCCCTGCTCTCTCGTTTCTTCCGCAAAAATTATCGATAACTTGATTGCTCCAGGATTGCCTCAGGCTGATTCCGAGCTTGCCCCCCTGAATGCTGTTGTTCGAGATGCTATTTCCAGATGATCCAGCTATATCTATCCCGCTCACATAAGAGCCCGTCAAATTATTATTCGAAATTCGGTTTGCCTTTGAGCTTGAAACAGAGAGCCCGAATCCAATGCCTGAAAGGCTGTTATCCTCGATGATGTTCCCGTCTGATGATTTGATATCAATGCCTGTTGCAGATAATATTTTGCAGCCTTTGATTGTATTATTCGGCGCGCTATTTATTCTGATCCCTGTATCGCCGCCGAATGTATCATTAATAATTGCACATTTTGAGCTCGTTAGATCTATACCAATCGCTGAATTAATATGACTGTCTTGAATTAGATTGTTTCCTCCCGAGACTGCAATGCCTGTAGAGCCGCCCTGCACAGTACAACCGCTCAAAATGTTATCCGATGAGCTCAAGCTGACGACCGGACCAACACCACCAACAAGCGAGAGGTTTGAAATCCGGCATCCAGGGGAATTGATAGTAAGGGCGCCATTCATGCCTCCTGTTATTTTTACCTGGCCGACGCCATATATTGAAAGGCTGCGGCTGACGACTGCGCCTGCATAACTTCCGGGCATAACCCTGATGCTATCCCCGTTGCTCGCTAGATCTATAGCCCCTGATAATGTCTTTGAATTGCCGGAGCCTGTAGAGTCCACTATCAATACCTTACCCCCGGATAGAGAGATGAGCAGGATGAGGGCGATGATTGATAACAGCTTTTTCATCCAAAGAGGATAGAATTTACAACGTATTATTGATAACGGTGCACAGGCATTGTTCCACTGCCGTAAATAAAATCGCATTCTCAATTGTTCTCAGGATATTCTGAGTACATATCTGCCATTTCATATCAATAAATTACTAAATTTACCCAGACACATTTTGCTCTTGTCCGGTTATCATCTATAGCCTCGCTTGCCACTTCATGCCACGCAGCGCCAGGAAAGGTAGAAATATTCAAATCTAATATGTCTATTTAGGGTACAGGATGGGTCAGGATGGTTGAACCTTATCGAATTCTGATTATAGAGGACGATCCGGAGCATGCTGAGCTCATAAAGATGGGCTTCAGAAAGCACGATGAGTTCTTCCTGGATTTCGCAGAGACGGGAGAGTCTGGTCTGGAGATGATCTCAGACGGCACATACGACCTCATCTCAGTCGACCTAGTGCTTCCTGGAATTGGGGGCTTAGATGTTCTGGTTAGGATCCGAAAACTCGATCCTGACATCCCGGTTGTTATGGTTTCCGGCCATGGCACAACAGAGATGGCGGTCATCGCCTTTGAGAATAGAGCGACAAAGTATGTCGTCAAGAGCATGGAGAGCTTCAAAAGCCTGCCGTATATTTTCGAGAACCTGATACAGGAGGCCAGGTTTAAGGGCAACGAACGAAAGATGCGGGAGAGAATAGAGAGATCTGAGAGGATCCACAGGAATGTGTTCGAAAATGCCCTTGCAGGCATTTACATCCTCCAGGATGGCCTTTTCAGACTGGTAAACCCGAAGCTCGGAGAGATCTTCGGCTGTGCTCCCAATAGTCTTATAGGCACGCCGTTCTGGCAGCTCGTCAGCCCGGATGATATGGAATGCGTGAGCAAGCTTGAAAGAGAGAAGGAAGGGCCTGCACCTATCTATGAGTCGCGTGTGATGCGCAAGGATGGCACAACGCGCTGGATCGAGTTCAGAACCGTTCCAATAGAGTTCGAAGGCCGCAGGGCAATCCTCGGAAACCTTGTGGATATAACTCAGCGAAAGGAGCAGGAGATAGAGCTCTTCAGGGGCAACAGAGAGCTTGCTGCGATAAATAATATATTAACCAGGACTGCTCGGCCAGACGGCAATACTGATAAGGCACTCGGCGATTCTCTATCGGATTTGATCTCAGGCATGGAGAATGCCGAGATAGGCGGAGTGTTCCTTCAGGAAGGGGAAGGACTTGTACTCAGAGCACTATTCGGCTCGATTGAAGATCTCATGAGCTTCACAAAGGATATGGAATCCAGCACATTGCTCAGCTTGCCCAAGATACATGAAAAAAAGGATGAGAACGATTACCTCTGGGTATCTGTGCCGATAAAATGCAATGATAAGGTGCGGGGCGCAATAATCATCGCATCTCTGGCATCCGATGGGAGTAAGGTTCAGTCTTTCCTGGAGAAGGCTGCTTTGCATATAGGCCACCTCATTGAGGTCTGCGGCCTTCGGACTCATACACAGTCGATTGAAGAGAAGATGCTGCAGCATGTCCAAACGGGCAATATGCAGGAATAGGTTAAGCTAAAGTCTCTTCCAGATATATCCGAATCTTTGAAGGGCTGTTATATGACTGGATAGCATAATAACTGCTACCATCCAGCCTAGAAGGGGCAACCCTTCTATTTTATCTATATAAATTGCATTTGCGAAAGTTGTAATAATGATCGCAACCAGTCTATCGGCCCGTCCCATCATGCCTCCATAGTACCTTCCGAAATTGATGGCCTGGGCCTGCGTCCCGATGTAGCTTGTCAGAAGAACGCCTGAAATAGCGAGAAATCCTACAGGCCAGGGCGCGTAGCCTGCGAATACTATTCCCGAAAGGATGAAGATATCGGCATATCTGTCGACGATGTGATCAAGAAAGTCGCCTTTGAAATTGGCGCTGCCAGTCATCCTTGCAAGAGCGCCATCCACCAGATCAGTGAGGGCGTTGAGGAAGACCATCAGAGCTGCTATAAAAAGTAAAAGGTTTCCAGAAGAGGAAAAAGAAGAAAGGTAATACAGCACGGCTGAGGCAATTGCGAATATTAAGGACAGCACAGAAAGTTGATTAGGAGCAATCCCCGCTTTGAGGGCTGTTGCTGCAAACGGCTCTGCTACTGCCTTCGATTTATCCCTCAGCCCATCCAGAGTCAATGAAATCCTCCAGCCAGCTCACCTGCCCAGGAGGCTGCCTAATCTTTCCCTGGACGATTTTGATCACCAGATCCGCCACTTCTGCCGGAGAACGGCCGGTTGTATTTATTTCGTCCACGCGATCGCAGAACTCCACGGCTTCAATGAGTATAACATCCAAAGCCTCGGACTCCAAGTTTTCACGGACTTTCTTCTCAGAATAGCCGCGCGACTGAAGCCTTTTCTTTAGCTCTTTGGGATCAAGCCTGAGCACAATCGCCGAGTCCGCAAAGTAATGAGAGATATGGCCCTCGATGACTGTAATATCAGAAACGTCCGTTCTGCCCATGCTATTTGAGTCAGCGATACTATCCAGTTCATCCAGCCGTCTCTCCAGCCTCTCCATATCTGCCTCAAGGCAGTCCCTTTCGGGATCAATGCCCAGGTTGAGCCCGCCTTTTACCAAGGCATTGATATCTATGATTCTATAGGGCAAAAGGGCAGCCACAGTGCTCTTGCCTGTTCCCGGAGTGCCTGTCAAAGCTACCCGCATATCTTCCTGTACGCCTCCAGGAAAAGATCATTCTGCTCGGGAGTTCCAACTGTTACGCGCACATGATGTTCCCCTGCACCTCTGAATGACCGGCAGTCTCTGATAATGATTCCCTTTCGCTGGAACTTTTCCACGACTACGCCAGAGGGCTCTGCCGTCTCGATATAGAGGAAGTTCGCTTGTGATGGATGAGATCCTATTTCCTTCAGCAGCCGCTCCCTTTCAGAGCGTATCATTGCGACTGATCTCCGCATATGGTCGAGATCGTCCAGAGCGCCTACTCCGGCCGCAACTGACGCATTGGTGATGCCAAAGAAAGGAGGAGCTGCACGCCTGTATTGGTCGGCGATCCAAACAGGTGCAATTGCGTATCCAAGCCTGAGTCCAGCCAGCCCGAAGGCCTTGGACATTGTTTTGCCCACGATGAGATTATCATTATCTTTGACAATCCCCAGCATGCTATCATCTGCGAAATCTGCATATGCCTCATCAAGGAATATGATGCCGTCAGTGCTCTCGATTATCTGCCGCAGATCCTTTTCAGAAATTGGGTTGCCTGTCGGATTATTCGGGGAGCATATAAATGCCATCTTAACGCCTTTGGGAAATTCCACAGGTATATCGAAGTTGGACCTGCGCTCGACAAATATGGGCTCAGCTCCACACAGCGTCGTCAGGATCTCGTAGTAGCTGAATGTAGGGTACGGGATGAGCGTCCTGTCGCCCTTCTCCAGGAATAGCCTTGTGAGAGTATCCATAACGCCGTCCATGCCTGCCCCGATTATGATCATCTCAGGAGGATAGCCTGTGTATCTCGAAAGCGATTCTATCAGCTCTTCCGGCTCCGGATACCTCTCAGGCGAGACTTCCTGCATCGCCCGAATTGCCTTTGGGCTAGGACCATAGGGATTTTCATTGCTTCCAAGCTTGACTATATTTTCAGGCTTGAACCCATACTTTCTTGAAATCTCAACGTAGCCTTTGCCTGCGACATACGGCTTGAGCTTATTAAGGCATGGCCTGAGCTTAGGGCGCCTATCCAATGACTTCTCAGACGACTTCTCAGACGACTTCTCAGACGACTTCTCAGACGACTTCTCAGATAACATCTCCAATGATATCCACCACTCTATCTATCTGGTCCTTTGTGACTACCAGGGGCGGAACCAGCCTTATTGTGTGATCGCCCGTATTGTTGAGCAGGGCGCCGTTCTCCCTGGCCTTCTGGACCACGGCTTTGCAATCGGCACTCAGGTCAAGGCCGATCATGAGACCTAAGCCACGGATCTCTTTGGGCTGCAGCTTCTTCAGCTCGGATCTCATGTAGGCTCCAAGCTCCTCCGACCTCTGGACTAGCTTCTCACGCTTTATCACTTCTATCGATGCCAAGGCAGATGCACTCACAAGTGCTCCTCCGCCGAAGGTGGATGCATGATCCCCACGCTGGAACGCTCTTGAAACTTCTTCATTGGCAAGCATCGCTCCCATCGGCAGTCCTCCGGCCAGAGCCTTGGCCATGGTCATTATATCCGGTTGAACGCCTGAGTGCTCTTTTCCAAACCACCTGCCAGTCCTGCCGAAACCGGTCTGAACCTCATCGAAGATCAGCAGTGTCTCCAAATCATCGCAGATCTGGCGTGCTGCCCGCAGGTAATCGTTATCAGGCACATAGACTCCTGCCTCTCCCTGAACGGGCTCAAGGATGACTGCACCCGTTTCGCGAGTTACGGCAGACTTTAGAGCCTCGGTATCATTGTAAGGCACAAACTTCGCCTCGTTCAATGGCCTGAAAGGCTCCCTGTAGATCGACTTGTAGGTACAGCCCAGAGCGCCAAGAGTTCTTCCATGGAAGCATCCAGCCGCTGCCACGACATTCGATTTCCCCGTAGCTTTGCGAGAAAGCTTCAGAGCGGCCTCAATGCTCTCTGCTCCTGAGTTGCAGAAGAATGCCTTATCCATGCCGGTGAGAAGCTTCAGCTCCTCTGCCAGAAGCACCTGATTCTCGGTGTAGTAAAGGTTGGAGGTGTGGATGAGCCGCTCGGATTGCCTTTTGATGGCCTCGACCACATCGGGGTGGCAGTGGCCCACATTGTTGACGGCTATTCCAGCCACAAAGTCAAGATATTCTTTGCCGTCGCAGTCCCAAACTGTGGCGCCCAAACCTCTTGTGAGAACTATGGGCTGGCGGGTATAAGTCTGAAATATGGACTTGGATTCTCTTCTGATGATATCCTCTTTATCAGTCATAGATAGCACTTCTATCAGGCGTTGTTTTTTCTTTTCTTTGATCATAAGACGCTCCTAACAAGGCGAGACAACTATACCATATTGCCTTCAATCCCACACTTTTAGGAAGTCGCGCATTAAAGAAAGCCTTTTCGTTTATATTACTGATGCCTTCGAGTTCAGGAAAAATTGCCTGCTCTACTATCTCATGTTATTATATTATACGCCTAAGATCATACATGCAGACGCTCCTTTAATTTATCGAGAACTGTAAAGAAGTGAACGAAAAATTATTATATGATATGCTGTGTTGGATAACCGAATGACGGCGTTTTACTATTGGCTATTTATTTAATAAGTTAAATCATTTATTTACAAGCATAATAATAT
>JBHGAU010000056.1:0-17295 GCA_041946675.1 Methanotrichaceae archaeon
TGGGCTTAATGGGCCTATCGCAAGGGTTCCATTTACCATCTGGACATATAGGCTTCTGACCATCGGATGGGATCTGTTTATCATTCGGTCCCATTCTATTATCTGGCATTGAAAAGGCTGTCATTGTGAGAACACACATAACTCCCAATGCCATTAAGATCTTTACATATTTCATTATACTATTCCTCCATTCAAGATAGACTCCAGCTTTTTAGTTGAGCCATCTTACAAAATCCTTCTTTTTTCGAACGATATAAAAAAGTGTAGCCGAACGAACGCCGAACGAACGATCAATTTGATTTAGATGGCATCCTTAAATCTTCTTATAAAGGTCTCTTTTGTCCTGAACGATCGTATAATTGGGCAGTTTAGATTCTTTCACGCTTTCTCAAAGTTTTAATTTTATTCATAGCTTCATCAATCATGCAATCTGATGAAAGCAGTAACCCGCTATTGTGGGTATAGGAAATGCCCCCCATCTAATGCTGCCGGGAGAGCCGGTACTATCATAAAAAGGTAAATTATGGCCAGCGCCTCCAAGGCAATCCCGCTTTGTATCTTCGTTAGGTAATCCTCCATCTATTTCATGAACTGGACGACTTTTGTTGTCTTGCAATAGCCTCATTTCATGAACGGTATAAAAAAGTGAGACAGAACGAACATCGAACGCTGCACGAAACCAATTGGAGGAGAAAATTAAGTGGATTAGGACAGTCATTTCTTCGATAGAAACCATTCTGAAAGTTCTATTACATTGGTGCGGCCCCACTCTTTCTTGGTTATAAGTTTGCGCCTCTCCAAAGAGTTAATTATTCCAGCCAGGGATGACTTGGCCATGTGAGTCTCATATCTCAGATCTCTTTGGGTGCTTCTGCCGCCGTGGTCGATAAGTGCCTGAAGTATAGCGCGCTCCCTGGGAGTCAGGGTTTGCATCACCGCAGCCATATCGCTGGAGACCTCGATTTTTTCTGAAGAGGTCTTAATATCTTGAATCTCAGGCTTGGTCACCGCATCTTCCTCTTCATCGATTTCCATTTCTTCAGTCTCCCCAGGCTCAGATGATGAGTACTCTTCATAATAAGGTGTCTGTGTAGATAGCTGTTCCAAGGGCGCTATATTTTCTGCAAAAACTCCTGTCTCAGATGCAGTCTCGCTGGTATCCTCGGTCTCTGCTATAGGAGTATTCGAGTGTTGTATCCTTGCACTGGCAATTAAGTTTTCTATCTCTGAGGAGTTTTCAGATTCTATAGATTTCGTAGATATAATCCCTTCAAAAGACTTAGCGCTATCCTGGATTGAATCCAGCTTTTCGATATTCTCCATGGATGAGCCTCGGGGTTGCCGGAACATGTAGCGCCATACTAGAATAGCTGCTGCTCCTACGACTAGTATCGAAATTAGGAGTAACAAATCTGTGGGTCTAAATATTGGTGGGGGCTTGGCCTGCAGAGGCTGCATGTACTCTATGCTAGCTGCCGGATCCATGACATCATATCCCCGGAAGTCCAATGCTAGCGAATCGTTAGAAGTAGTGAGAAAATATTCTAGCCCGTGAGAGCGGCTTACATTCTTTACCATGAAGTCGCTAGGCAGGTAGAAGGTAACGCGGTAATCCTCATAATGTCCGGGGGATTCGAAGGTTATAGTCCAAGTATCACCCTCTTTGCGGGTCAATGCATTGGTTAAGGCGTAAAGCTGGTATGTCTTATTCTCATAGCTATATTGCGAGGAGTTTAGAAAAGCCCACCTTTCGGGGTTCTCGGCATAACCTGTCAATAAAGCGTTTCCCGTGCCATCTAGATATATATTGAGGCTCAGCTTAGAAGCTTCTTCTGAGCTAATGCCTTGCCCTATAGCAAGTAGGGCTTCTGTGGCGAAGGCAATGGAGAAAAGAAATACTACCGCTAGGTATGCTCTCCTCATCATGGCAGAAACCTTTAGGCGTTTTCTTTGCCTAAAACTATTTTAACTTGCTGAGTACGAATATTGGTAATGACGACTAGTATTAGAATTCTCGCTAGATAAAAATGTGGGTAGGACTGCTAATTAATAGGGCAGTCCTTTGGATTCTTGGCAAAAATGAAATTCATTCTTAAATCTGTTAGCGCCTATCTGCCTCCCGAGTGAGGTGCAGATATATCTCCGTAGAACGCCCTCTGCACTGGGTCCATAGTGGAAGTATCTTTGACAAATGCGGTCTTCGATTCTTTGGGCGTATCTGTATTATCGGGCGAGCCGGTATTCCCACTGGTCGTTATGCTGTCTATTAGGGCCTTTATGATTGCTGCGTCTGTAATCTTATTGTTCGCGTTGGGTGTTTTATTGGCAGCGCAATCTGGGCAATAATCATCTGAAACAGATTTTACGGTCAGCGGCAATGTGGGCATTGATGGAAGAGCTATACTCGTTTCAGGTGACGTTGGTGTTGCTGGAACTGCTGCAACCGTTGAAGGTACTGTAGGTGTCTCTGGAACAGGCACGTTTGTTGAAGGCAGTGTTGGAGTCTCCGGAAATGGGCATCCTATACATGGCGTGACCGGCGTAACTGGCGTGACCGGCGTAACTGGTGTGACCGGCGTAACTGGTGTAACTGGAGTGACTGGTGTGACTGGCGTAACTGGTGTGACCGGTGTGACCGGTGTAACTGGCGTGACTGGCGTAACTGGTTCGGGCGTTTCAGGTGTGATCACTGGAGTGGGCGTTACAATTGGATAGACCCTTTGTGGAACTGCGCGATATGTTTTTTCACCGCAGGTCTGTTCACATATCATCTGGTGCGGGCCATAGGTTACAGCCGGGCAGAACTTCCATGGATCAAGGTTTGCAGGAGGATAATAATCTTTATCATAGCTGTACGGCGTAGATGTCGCTACCGCCCATGAGGTCAGTAACAATAGCGGTATAATTATTAATGCTATGGTTGTTCTGTTTTTCATAAGCACACTCATCCTTAAACATTTATGGAAGAATATTAAGCATTTATACATTAAAATGCTTACTGTAATATAATTACTGATGTGATATAATGACATTAATAAAGCATGCTTTAGAAGTACGCATTTGCATATATCGGCTGGAAATATAGGGCATTGAATCTCAACGCTATTCATACTAGCGAAACTGCAAGATAAACTTATTTTCCAGGAAAACATAAACAATTAAGGAGGATAACATGTTGGATTTGCTAAGAAGAAGGCGGAGCATAAGAAAATATAAGGATAAAAAAGTCGAACAGGATATTATAGATCAGCTTAAGGAAGCCGCGTTGCGCTCGCCTTCCTCACGTGGAATAGGTCCTTGGAGGTTTCTTTTTATCACAGATAAAGCTCGACTTGATGAGCTTTCCAGGGCAAAAGAGCATGGCTCTAGCTTTTTAAAGGGTGCTGGATTGGGCGTGGTCGTTTGTGCTGATGAGAACGAATCGGATGTCTGGATTGAGGACTGTTCCATTGCCTCAATAATTATGCAGCTGACAGGTCAAAGCCTGGGACTCGGATCATGCTGGATTCAGATCAGGAATAGAATGCATAGAGACTCCATGGCCTCTGAGGACTTTGTCAGAATGGTGCTTAACTTGTCTGATAATATCAGGGTTGAGTCGATTATCGCCTTTGGATACCCAGACGAAGAGCTTCCTCCCGTTCCAAAGGAACAGCTTGAGTACGACAAAATCCACTGATTCGAATTGATTCGCAAATGGTCTGCAGCTTGTATTATTAACAATATTAGATAATTATAGACAGTACCTACATTGTTAAGGGGGAAAAGCTCTTCCTTTTTTTGCTTTTACTTTAATCTACAATTTTATATTTTAACGCATGAAAGGTTGATATACAAAGAGTGATCGATTATCATCAGGAATGATTAATTATGGGTGATGCCATAATTGCTTATCTGAATAAATTTAGGCAATTGGTAAAGAGTATAGCGATAAACTACCCTTCTAAGATTGTTCCTTATAGAGTGATATCATCTATATACCTGGCAGAATTGAGATTGTTGGAGAATTCGAAAGATATCATAATAATTTTTGGTACTGATATGAAATCTCTATATTATAAAGACCCTATCAATTATAATCTTAAAGCAGAAGATACAATAGGGAGAACTCCGCTAAATATTTTTAATACTGGAGCTGAGGTAGGTGTATGACAAGTTAGCGCTGGAACTTAATGATAGGACCGATGCCCTCCTGAATACTAAAGAGTCATTGAGGAATATGATTGAGGAGCTTAAGAGAGCTGAAGGCTTATTGATGCTGCGGCGCGATTTGGCCGTCGCCTTAAGCTCTGCCAGCGATCTGAGGTCAGCATTAAACCTGATCCTGGACGCGGCTCTTCAAATTGATGGTTTAGACGGCGGCGGTGTCTATATCGTAAATGAAGCTAATGGTGATTTGGACCTAATACTGCATAAGGGTTTATCTGAGCGTTTTATAGCATGTTGCTCTCACTATAATGCAGACTCACCTGAAGCGGAAATTGTTAAATCTGGTGAATTGATTTATTGGGATCATATAGATATCTCAGTATTCCCTTATAGGGATCTCTATGAAGAGGGATTAAAATCGTTAGCAGTTTTTCCTGTGAAGCATAAATGCAGGGTCATAGCTACGCTGAATCTTGCTTCCCGCAACTATAGCCGAATACCATCATATGTTCGAGATACATTGGAGGCATTGGCCGCGGATATTGCGGGAGTTATTGTTAGAATAAAGATAGAAGAAGAGCTTAGACAGAGTGAAGAGCGACTTAGAGCAATCTTCGATACTGCTAAGGATTTGATCTTCATCAAGGATGCATCTCTTCACTATATCCATGTTAATCCTGCCATGGAAAGGTTCTTCCATCTCCCGGCATCAGAGATCATCGGAAAGACTGATATCGATCTTTTAGGAAATGAGGCAGCTGAAAAAATACAGAAGTCCAATCGCAGTGTATTGCGCGGTGAGATCGTTGAAGAAAGGCATACTGAGATTAGAAATGATATGCCTATGACGTTTCATACGATCACGGCTCCCATGAGGGATAGATCAGGGAAAATCGCTGGTTTGTGCGGAATTGCCAGAGATATCACCGATCTAAAGCGCGCTGAAAATGAGCTAAAGCGGGCAAGGGGAGCAGCTGAGGCTGAAGCCCAAGCCAAATCTGAATTCCTGGCTAATATGAGCCATGAAATACGAACACCCATGAACGCAGTCATAGGCATAACTAGTCTGCTCCTGGATACAAATCCGACATCCGAGCAGCGGATGCTTATTGAGACCATTCAGACCAGTGGAAATGCATTGATCTCGATAATAAACGATATTCTCGATCTTTCCAAGAGCGATAGCGGTAAGCTAAAGCTTGAGGGCAGAGCCTTTGATCTCGAATCCTGTATAGACGATTCTCTTGAGCTAGTGGCTCAGAGCGCATCGGAAAAAGGTCTGAACCTATCCTATAGGATAAATGAAAATACTCCTCGGATAATCTCCGGCGACCCAACTAGACTTCGCCAGGTTATGGTCAATCTGTTAAATAATGCAGTTAAGTTTACGGAAGCTGGGGAGATACATCTCAGTGTGAATAGCAAGAATTATGGTAAAATACATGAGATCCATTTTGAGGTCAGAGATACAGGGATTGGAATTCCTGAGGATAAAATCAATAATCTATTTCAATCATTCAGCCAAGTTGATATATCGACTACTCGAAGATATGGCGGCACAGGTCTTGGGCTGGCCATTAGCAAGAGATTGGTCGAGTTAATGGGTGGAAGAATCTGGGTTGATAGCATACCCGGAAAGGGATCTACCTTCTATTTCACAATCCTTTCAGGCCCAGTTGAAAGCAGCACCGAGGCCAAAGAGTCATCTTGTCGCTTTAAACCTGATTTGAATGGAAAGGAAGGTCAGGCATTAAATATCCTGCTCGCTGAAGATAATATGGTTAACCAGATGGTAATGCTGCGAATGCTGAAGAAGATAGGGCACAGAGCAGACATAGCCGCTAATGGTCTGGAAGTGCTAAAGGCTCTGGAGAGATCTTCATATGATATCATATTGATGGATATACAAATGCCGGAGATGGATGGCCTTGAGGCCACAAGGATCATCCGTCAGCGCTGGCCCGATCGCAAGCCAAAGATAATAGCCATAACGGCATACGCTCTTAATGGAGATCGAGAGAGATGTCTGGAGGCCGGCATGGATGATTATATCAGTAAACCAGTGCAATGTAGCGACCTGGCAAACGTATTAAATAGCCATCAATATAAAATCAAATAATAGCTGGAAAATGCTGGCAGATCATAGCATGATAATATCATACCCAGTTCATACTTCATCCATCTCCCAGCCGAGCCTCTCCTTTATTATCATATAGCTCATTTCAGGTGAGATTGCGCCCGCCTCCGTACAGATCAGGTCAATATATTGATGAGGTGTCACATCAAAGGCTGGATTGCGGATATGAACATGCTTGTACTTCCGGAAATCGGGCAGTATCTCCGTGGGACTTCGCTCCTCTATGGGTACAAGCTCTCCCAGTATTGTCATGGGGCTGAATTTGTATGTCTCTGCAGCCACCATAAAGCTGGTCCTTGCCTCATGAGCGCAAAGGGCGATCTGGGCAGTGCCAATTTTGTTTACAAGAGTACCATTGGCTGTAACCACATCGGCTCCGACCACCACAAGATCAACCTCGTTCATCACGCCTCTGACTGCAGAATCAACGATAAGCTCCGTCTCAATGCCCATCTCGTCCAGGATTCCTATCGTCAGGATGCCCTGATATCTCGGCCTCGATTCGGTGGCGATAACCTTAATCTTCTTTCCCGATTTGTGGGCTGTGCCAATAACCGAGAGCGCAGCCATTGAGTTACAATGTGTGAGGACAGTATCGCCATCTTTGATCCTCCGGCTGCCAATCTTGCCGATCCTCTCGACGGCCCTCTCGGAGCTTTCGATAAACTTCTTCGCATTGGACACCACAGCTCTGCGAGCCGACTCGATATTATCGGCTTTATAGCTCATGACCATCCTGATGGCATTCGAAAGGGATACGGCAGTCGGCCTGGTATTAAGAAGAATATCGGCAGCATTTCTCATCTCCGAGTTGAACTCATCGATGCCTTTTGCATCAAGGCTGATGGCAAAATCCTCCAGTGCCTTGGCAGCAGCTCTCGCGATCTTTCCGGCGCCGCGGATCTCCATGCTGCTGATCTTTTCTGCGGTTTCAAGCACCTGATCCGTCATGAAGGCCAATTCCTTCGATTAAGGATATATCGGTTTTCGGCTGAACTATGGATTCAAGCAGCCAGTTTTTTTGCGAGGTTAGCGACCCGCGATCCCAATTGTTTACATGCCTCAAGTGCGTTTTTATTCGGCTCGCCGACAGCAATTGCGCCGTAATGGCCGCCGGACGCCATTGGATCGCCTACCACTATCATCGAATGGATGAGCATCGCCTGGAGAATTGAAAGCAGTGTAGTCTGGTTTCCGCCGTCACAGCTGCCTGAGGATGTGAATGCTGCCCCAACTTTGTTCTCCAACTGGCCGCGCACATCCGTTGATCTATCAAAGATCTGCTTTACCTCTGCTGCCATCTGGCCGTAGTAAGTAGGAGATCCTATGATTATGCCATCGGCTGCCTTGAGATCTGCCGAATTAATCTCAGATGCTTTCTTCACAGTTACATCAGCACCTGCAGACTTCGCGCCATCAGCTACTGCCCTGGCCATCTTCTCTGTGTTGCCAGTCATTGAATGATATGCTATCAATATTTTCATGATAATGCCTCACTAAACTCTCATAAATGTTTTTCAAAATACGTTTCATATTCTTTTCATATTCTATTTAATACTATCCTATCTCCTGCATTTACATTTCTGAGTATTTCTATCCCTTGAGCAATCCTCCCCAGATGGTTTACGGGCGAGTAAGGTTGGGTTTCGCCAAAGAATATACAGAGGGCACATCCGGGAGACCAATATGACACATCTCCTTTGACTGCTGAGGGACTCACGTTCTCATCGCTGGCCTTCAAGGGGATCTCAAAGTAGACCTCCTCGCCCCAAAGGTTCGCTCTCGCCTCAATTGGCAGCATTTGATAGAGCTCTTGTGAAATTTGCGGATTTCTCGCATCCAGGTCTATAGTCACCTTGCCTTTTCCAGGAATATTGATCTCTATGCGTTTCATGTTTGCCACATCACCCGGCTTCATTTCAATTATTAGTAACATTAAAAGGGCTTCTTATGCCATAATACTTTTCATAAATTCCGGAAAATCAAAGGCGCGAGGACGATAGTTCACGCTGAGAATACTTTCGCCCCCCGCCCGGATAAGATATTCATAACCAATATTACTACTATGGCTTTGTCCGCTCGCCAGAACTCTTTTGCTACTCCCTGCGGGCGGTTTCATCCCCCTAATTGAATATTAGTTCCTATTCCGGTACTGATTATGAACAATTGGAAAATTTATATACATGGCCCATCGATACCCTATTTTGCTTAATGCTGATATAGTCCAGCTCTTGATATCTTGGAATATTGTGAGCATGAATAACCGCTGGATTCTCCTAAGTCTGGAAGTGCGCTAATATGATCGGTAAGTGTGAGATGGTTGGCATCAAGGATGTTAAGGGCATAATCTTCGATTGCTATAATACTTTGATAAAGATCAGGACGGATGAGGACGATATTGCCACATATCAGCCAGTCAGCAAGTGGCTGATGTATAAGGGTGTCAGGATTACTCCCGAAGATCTGTTAAAGGAGTATAAGAGCTCAATTGACGCAGAAATGAAGGCAAGGTGGGAGAAGTACCCTGAAGTTCGTGTTGAACATATCCTGGGTCATATCTGCAAACAGCATGAGCTGTGGGATATCAACGAAGAGGCAGTCGGGATTGAGGCAGCACGCGCATTCAGGGCATGGTCCATTCGAGAGATAGGTGCCTTTCAGCAGAGTGAAAGGCTCTTGAAGGAGCTTGAGGACTACCCAAAAGTAATTCTCTCCAACGGCCAGAGGGTGTTTTCAGAGCTTGAGCTGAAGTATTTCGGCCTTTTCGATAAATTCAAGATGGTTATCTTCTCCTCAGATTTCGGCTATAAGAAGCCTGATCCAAGGATCTTCCTGGAGGCTGCTAAGATGCTCGGGTTTGAACCTGAGAATATACTCTGTATAGGGGATAACTTTGAGAACGATATAGTCCCCTCTGCAAAACTGGGGATGAAGGCGTTACATATAGAGGAGGCCTGGAAGCTTTTCAGTGTATACTAAAGAATAAATCGATGGAATTACTATAAATTAATCTCACTTAATATGGAGCATTTATCGGAAATCGTTTACAGCAATCTATCCCGCCAGAGAGCAGAGGATCATGAGTTCAGAAAAAAGGGTAAACACTTTGGAGCCAGGAGACGTTTTCAGGGGTTGGCTATTGGAGATCTTAGGGGACAGAATAGATAACAAGAACTGCAGAGTCATGGTTTATCGATTTCGTCCGGCCTCTCATACAGTCTGCAGATATGAGTTCGACGGCGAGGGGTATAGCGTAGTTGTAAAGTTCTTCGCAGAGCCGACAGGTTGGAAGAGACATTATAATCCTGTCAGATCTCTTGAGCGGGAGTTTGATATCCTCAAGAAGATCGAACAAATAATCGATATCCCCGAGCCCATCGCGATGAAAAGAAGGTTTAACTGCGCTCTTGTAACAGAGCACATTGATGGAAGTCCCCTCTATAGATACATAAAGACTGAGGAGGGGCTGTATGATAGGCTGACTGCCGTGGCCCAAATCCTCAGGAGGCTCCACGATAATACCAGATCAGATTACAGAAAGGACTGGGAATTCGCCAGGTTCCATAAAGTCCTGGATCAGCTTGGGCTTGATCAGTCAACAAGGACAAAGTATAACCATCTGCTCGGCAAGTGGTGGTATAGTCCCCTGATAAACCAGCCATACGGCTGCAGGATTCATAATGATGCTACTCCAGTCAATTATCTATTCAACCATCAGAAGCTCTATGCCATTGACTTCGAAAGCTCGTGGGAGCATGCCAACTTTGTACATGACCTGGGGATTGTTGCTGCAGAGCTGAAGCACTATTTTGCTGAACATAAAGGCAATGACCAGAGGGCTGAACCTTATATTGGTCATTTTCTCTGGCGCTACAGCAGGAATGAAGAAGAATTCTATAGCATAACCCGAGCGCTCCCATTCTTCATGAGCCTAGGTCTTCTCAGGATGGCCAGACTTGGGCTCGGGCAGAGGCACCGTGCTTATATATTCAGGGAGGCTATGGCCTGCCTGAGCACAGTGAGGGCAAACGGATATTAGCTTATAAAATCATCCCTTATCTGCGTCCTAATCTTATATGCAGCCGGTCAGAGTAGTTCATGCCCAGCTTCAGTGCAAGATCCCAGGCATCCTTTGCATATTTCAGCCCGGCATCGGAGCCGAAAGGCATCAGCCAGACTCTCTCACATGGAAGAGCCGGCGCAAGCTTTTCTAAGGAATCCTGCGGCCAGCACCAGGCTTTCGGGCCGATAACGAACTTCAGATGAACGTTCTCTTTTGACGACCAGTATGCTAGGTCCACCTTTGATCCATACTTGGGGCTAATGACCGCATAATGGAGCTTCCTCAGATCCTCATCAGGTATTGGATTAGTACCATTGGTCTCAATGTGGGCTTCTTTTCCTTCTTTTGAGATCATACAAAACAGCTCCGATAGCTCTGCCATCTGCAGAGTTGGCTCGCCCCCTGTAATGACCGCTCTTTTCAAGTTGATCCGGCCCAGAATCTCCTTGGGAGTCAGCTCTATCCAATCTTTGAAATAAGAATAAGTATCGCACCCCTCGCACAATAAGTTACAGCCTGCAAGCCTGACAAATGTTGCAGGCCGGCCCATTGCAGGGCCCTCTCCCTGGATAGAGTTGAAGATCTCAGCTACATGCATCATACCTGAGGATATGGTTCTTGGTAATAATATGATCCCTCACTCTAAGCTCTCGTGCTATTCGATACGTCCTATACGATCTTCGATATCTTTTCAGAAATAAACGATCGATCATAAGAAATTATTTCATAGATAAATTATATATACAGTAATGACAAATATGGCAAGATAAAAGGTGAGTAGCATGGCCACAAAGAAGTTTATCTGCAAAAACTGTGGAGCTGTGAATGAGGCAGAGATAACAGCAGAGGATCTGTCGGATCCTGAAGATGAGGACTGGCTTCAATGCGTGCTGCCCGCAGGATTTGAGTGGGCTCTGCCTGCGGGGAAGATAACGCCTGTCGTAGGAGATCCGATATATATCTCAGGCAATGGCGAGCAAATGAGCAGGGATGACTACATCCTGAAATACAATATCGATCCTGAGATCGCTTATCAGCTGATGAGAGGAAGGATTCTCAAAAGCTCCGTTTACAAGGCATTTGGCTCACAGATGAAAGAGCGTGCAAAGGCCAGCGTAAATCAGGCGCTGAAATTCAGCATAGCGGATGATGACGATTGGACTGCATGAGGCAGTCCAAGCTATCTTTACCATCACCTTTTATTGTGCATATTGTTGATGATGCACTGTCAATATATTCTCTAAATCAATTTCACAAAGATAAGAATTTCAGGAGATACATTCAAATATGGGGTCCCTGGAGTTCCCTTGGTTATTCCTCGATAACCATGTAGGATATAATGCGAGTATAAGCCAAGGGATCAAGATGAAAGAAACGCTGGAAGAGATTGGGGCGCGACTTAGAGAGCTGCGAGAGCTATCGAAGATAACAATCGGGGAGATGTCAAATTATCTGAAGATACCTGATGAGACGTATAACTGCTATGAGGCGGGATTGCTGGATATCCCTGCAAGTGTCCTGATTGAGGCCGCGCGAAAGTTGGATGTCGATGTGGGACTTCTGCTGACGGGTCAAGAGCCAAAGATGAATATATACACTGTAACTCGGAGCGGCGAAGGGACTGAGGTGGAGCGCAGGAAGCAGTACAGATACCAGAGCCTTGCGGGAAAGTTCATGCATAAGAAGGCTGAGATCTTCATCGTGACTGTCGAGCCTAGGAAAGGCATGGCAGTTGATAAGCCATCTGTCTACAGCCATAAAGGGCAGGAATTCGATTACGTGCTGGAAGGAACTATCAGGATACATATTCGAGATCAAGAGGTAGTATTGAATGAGGGAGATTCCATATTCTTCGATTCTTCATATGGGCATATGATGGAAGCCCTCGATAATAAACCGGTCAAGATGTTGGCTGTTGTCATGTAGAAGAAAGGGATGGAAAAGATGTCAACATTACTTGGTAGATTTGTCTCAAGGGTGGATTTTGAATCGTACAATGATTTTGAGAAAAATTTCAAGATAATCGTACCGGAGAACTTCAATTTCGCCTACGATGTCGTGGATGTCTATGCAAGAGACCAACCCGAAAAGATCGCACTCGTATGGTGTAATGACAATAATGAAGAGAGGATCATCAACTTCAAGGAACTGAAAGTTCTGAGCGATAAGGCTGCAAATCTATTCAAAAAATACGGGATAAAGAAGGGCGACACTGTAATGCTCACCCTGAAGAGCCGATGGGAGTTCTGGGTATGCATGGTCGGCCTGAATAAAATTGGAGCAATATCAATTCCTTCGACTCATATGCTGAAGCAGAAGGATTTTGTCTATCGCATCAAGAAAGCAGATTTGAAGATGATTGTCTGTATTGCGGGAGATGGGGTGCCTGAGGAGTTTGATGCAGCATACAACGAGCTCGGCAGACCGCACCTGACGCGAGCCTTGGTCGGAAGTCCTGATCTGTCGAGAGATGGCTGGATTAACTTCAATGCAGAGCTTGAGGCGATATCCTCGGATTTCACGAGGCCCACTGGTGAGGAGGCCACCAAGAACAGCGATATAATTCTCGCCTACTTTACATCGGGAACAACCGGCTATCCCAAGATGGTAAGGCATGATCAAACTTATCCGCTGGGGCATATCCTCACTGCAAAATACTGGCAGAATGTAGGCGATGACGGCCTGCATTATACTGTGGCAGATACCGGCTGGGCAAAATGCGCCTGGGGAAAGATCTATGGACAATGGATCGCAGGATCTGCAGTCTTCACTTATGATTATGACAGGTTCGATGCCGGAAGGATGATGGATATGATGGCCAAGTATAAGGTCACAACCTTCTGTGCGCCGCCGACAATCTTCAGATTCATGATCAAAAGCGATATGTCAAAGTATGATTTCTCTACCCTGAAGTATGCTGTGACTGCAGGAGAACCCCTGAATCCGACAGTCTATGAAAAGTTCCTTGAGACAACTGGCCTCAAGCTTATGGAAGGCTTCGGCCAGACAGAGACCGTTGTCTTCATAGCAAATTACCCTTGGGTCAATCCCAAGCCGGGATCGATGGGCAGAGGGGCCCCCGGCTTCGATATAGTCCTGGTCGATAAGAACGATAAAGTCTGTGAGGTTGGCGAAGAGGGTGAAATAGTCATCAAAACTGATAAGGGCAAGCCTGTCGGGGTATTCATAGACTACCACTTGGATCCGGATAAGACAAAGAATACCTGGCATGATGACTACTACCATACAGGCGATACGGCATGGAAGGATGAGGATGGCTATTTCTGGTTTGTCGGCCGCACAGATGA
Source organism: Methanotrichaceae archaeon (assembly GCA_041946675.1). Taxonomy (GTDB): domain Archaea; phylum Halobacteriota; class Methanosarcinia; order Methanotrichales; family Methanotrichaceae; genus CAWBKV01. The sequence continues at coordinate 13,658 of JBHGAU010000056.1, forward strand.
TATGATAAAAACCTCGGGCTATCGGGTCGGACCCTTTGAGGTCGAGAGCGCTTTGATGTCGCATCCTGCTGTTCTTGAGGTGGCCATAACCGGCGTCCCTGATACCGTCAGGGGTCAGGTGGTCAAGGCAACGGTGGTCCTTACAAAGAGCTATACACCCTCTGAAGAGCTGAAGAAGGAGCTCCAGAATCACGTGAAAAAGGTAACAGCTCCTTATAAATATCCGCGGATAATAGAGTTCGTTGATGAGCTGCCGAAGACCATTAGCGGGAAGATAAGGCGCGTCGAGATCAGAGAGAAAGATAAGCCCTACCCATTGATCAACATGAAAGAGTGCAAAGCCTGTGAGAGATGCATCGAGGATTGTCCTGCTAACGTTCTGAAGCTCAGCAATGAGCTGAACGAAAGGGGCTATCACTATGCTATCTATTCCGGGGATGGCTGCATAGGCTGCGGCGCTTGCTTCTATACATGTCCCGAGCCGCTGGCTATAGAGGTTCATATCCCGCAAAAGGAGAGAGTCGAAGTAGAGGAGAAGGCGAGTTGAAATGGCTTCCAAGTTAGTTGCAGGAAACAGCGCAGTAATTATCGGAGCAATGTATGCTGGATGTGATTGCTTCTTCGGCTATCCAATAACGCCGGCCAGCGAGATATTGCAGGATGCATCTCGGTACTTCCCAATGGCCGGCAGGAAGTTTGTGCAGGCGGAATCTGAAGAGGCAGCGATAAATATGGTCTACGGTGCAGCAGGCACAGGTCATAGAGTTCTGGCAGCTTCATCAGGACCCGGCATGAGTCTCAAGCAAGAGGGCATAACTTACATAGCCGGAGCCGAGCTGCCTTGCGTCATTGTAGATATTTGCCGTGCAGGTCCAGGTTTAGGAAACATTGGACCTGAGCAATCGGATTATAACCAGGCGTGCAAAGGCGGCGGACATGGCTGCTATAACAATATCGTTCTAGCTCCGAACAGCGTCCAGGAGATGTGCGATATCACTATGAAGGCATTTGATCTGGCCTTTAAGTATCGCAATCCCGCTGTGGTTCTTGCAGATGGTGTACTTGGCCATATGGTTGAGCCCCTCAGGTTCCCTGAAAAAGCTGTAGAGCCAGCTATAGATGCCTCCTGGGCCGTGAGCGGCAATAAAGATACACGCAAGAACCTCATCACATCGATTGCATTGGACTTTGACGAGCTTGAGAAGCATAACTTGAAGCTTCAGAGAAAGTATGAGGAGATAAGGAGGAACGAGGTTGCATATGAGGGATACAGATTGGAGGATGCTGAGGTAGTGCTCGTATCCTATGGGATCAGCAGCCGTATCGCTCGATCTGCAGTGGATATGGCACGTCGTGAAGGCATCAAGGCAGGTCTCTTCAGGCCGATTACCCTCTTCCCATTCCCTGAGAAGGAGATTGGTGCTCTTGCAGATAAGGGCTGCAAGTTCATATCTGTAGAAATGAGCAGCGGAATGATGCGTGATGATATCCGGCTATCTGCAACTTGTGCTCAGGTGGAACTGGTAAACCGTTACGGCGGACGTCTCATTCAGATCGACAAGCTTATGGATAAAATAAGGGAGGTGGCCTGAGATGGCGGCCAAAGAAAAGCTTATCGGAGGACACCCGGGGATTTATGGGGAGTTTCCCAGGAAAGGCGGGACAGCGCTTACTGCTACCCATTACTGTCCTGGATGCGGACATGGAGTACTGCATAAACTTATCGGCGAAGCCATGGCTGATTTAGGAATACAGGATCGCTGTATAGTCTTGAGCCCTGTAGGCTGTGCTGTATTTGCATATTATTACTTGGATTGCGGTCATATTCAGTGTGCCCACGGCAGAGCTCCGGCAATTGCAACAGGCATATCCAGGGCGGAGGATAATGCAATAGTTATGTCCTATCAGGGAGACGGCGATCTGGCATCGATCGGACTTAATGAAACGGTACAGGCTGCCAACAGGGGAGAAAAGATGGCAGTCTTCTTCATAAATAACACGGTCTACGGCATGACCGGCGGCCAGATGGCACCCACGACTCTGATAGGCGAGGTAACTGCAACAACGCCTATAGGGCGTGATCCCAGGGATATGGGATATCCTATCCATATCTGTGAGATTCTGGATACATTAAGAGCGCCTGTTTACATTGAGAGAGTATCGCTTTCAGATATTGAGCACGTCCGGAAGGCCAGGCGTGCTGTCAGAAAGGCACTTGAAATACAGAGGGATAAAAAGGGCTATGCCTTTGTGGAGTTCCTGTCGCCGTGTCCAACTATTCTGAGAATGGATGTAAAAGGTATCCGGAAGTTCATCAATGAGCAGATGGAAAAAGAGTTCCCGCTCAAGAAGTTTAGAGATAGATCAGCAGAGGTCCAGCCAATCTCCAGGCAGAAGAGCGATTTCTCCAGGGATTCACTGGATAAGATCTTCGGATGCAGAGAGCATTTGTCTGTGGATTTTGTGAATGATCCGGGCCTTGAGCCAAAGGGAGTGAAGATTGCCGGCTTTGGAGGGCAGGGGGTGCTCAGCATGGGATTGGCCCTGGCACAGGCGGCCTTTGGGGCAGGCAGATATGTCTCATGGTATCCAGATTACGGTCCTGAGCAGCGTGGAGGCACATCCAACTGTTCCGTCATCGTTTCAGGCCAGCCTATCGGCTCACCGGTGGTCGACCATCCCGATGTACTCGTGAGCTTCAACCGGCCTTCGCTGGAAAAATTTGCCTCAACTGTTAAGAAGGGTGGACTGATACTCTATGATTCATTGATAGGTGAGTTCAGACCTCCGGAGGGCACCAGGGCCATATCGGTACCCTCGACTCAGATTGCAGCGGAGAAGGGTGCCCAGCAGGCAGCAAATGCTGCTATGTTTGGCGCTCTGATGCAGGCAGGAAGCCTGGGGCTTCCACATGAGGCGTTTGGCAACGCATTTAGAGTGACCTTTGCCAAGAAGCCTGAGCTCGTATCTCTGAACCTGGCGATAATGGAGTCAGGGGCACATGCAGTGAGGGTACTGGAAATGGTTGCCCGCAGATGAGAGATCATATCTGCCATCAATTTGGCCAAGAGAAAAAGTAGGCCATCTTCAATGATGGCCATCATTCATTATTGGTGGATTTTCTACTGATGTGGATGAGGCGAATTTAGGCTATATATCTCCTGCGTCTGATTATTCCACACCGTTTCACAGTTTGTGATAGCTCCGAAATCGTATTCAAGCTCAGTTGGAATTGTGATATCTGTCCCTGTTATGGTCAAATAATCAAGATTGAACGTTTCTGTTCCTCCTGGAGCGATAGGCGCAATTGTGCCCACATAAGTGACAAGGTGGCTTGGCGATGACTGCAAGTTCCATAACATGGCTGCATTGCCGTTCAAATGATATTCTACGTCGTCTGGCGCCGGGGATATTCCTCCTGTTCCTATTAATTTACTTATTATCAAAGTTTGAGTGTCGTCGTTATTTGTTATACTGATCTCGAATTTTTGCCCACCTTCCAGAATAGGGGTCCTTGTCACTTCTATGGTGGGAAGAGTGCAAAAGGTATCGGGATGGTGATCAGGACCACAAGGCCCAGTGCCTTCGTATTCCATCTTCAGCAGATTGCTGAAGTTCATGATCAGATTGGATTCTAC
>JBHGAU010000057.1:0-17010 GCA_041946675.1 Methanotrichaceae archaeon
GACTACAATCTCTGCATGAAGCTAGATGCCCCTCACTTCAGTGAGGGGAGTAGTCACTTCAATAGATCAGACTAATATAGCCCTGATCTCGGCGAGTTATAATTGGTATTATAGTAGGGTGTAGTGTAATAAGGCGAATTGACATAATAGGGCGGACTAGTGGAGTAGGGCGGATACATGCCGGGAGTATAGTAAGGAGCATAATACCCCTCATCGCCGTGAAGAAAATTGTAGACTTCCCGCTCCCATATCATCTGCTCATAGTAGGCTCTGCCAGGGCACGTCCCATTAAAGAAAGACCATAATTCGCAATAGGATCCATCAGGGAAATAGCAGTTGCCGCCGCTGGAACATCCTCCGTGCTGTATACAGTAGATATCAGCTGCACTTCTGGCCTGACAGCTGGGGCCGTATGATCCAAAGCCCTGGGCGCATACAGGCTCAATTGCAAAAGCTGATCCGATGAATATTAGAATTAAAAGTGCACTTTTATCAAACATAAACATCCCTCTCCTGTATATATCTTGCCCCTTAGTATCTATCTCATCAGATATAAGGAGATAGCATGACCGAATGATAGGAGACTATAATGAGAATGCGAGACTGCGGATAGATCGGGAGATAATAGATAGGATCAGAGATTAAATTTGGAACCAGAGGTCATAATTAAATCGAGGATTATATTCAGAATCGAAGATTACAGAGAATTATCCATAACCCAAGCCAATCTGCCATTATTCCACAGTATTTAGCACTTTTACTATTGACAAATAAGTTCTTGCATAAAAGTTACAGCATCTGCCCACATGGCAAAACAGAAAAAGATCTGGGCGAGAAGCCCAGTCCCATTCATACTTGAGTGCTATTAATAGTATTGTTAAGAGTATTGTTAAGCTGTGTGGTAACGTTCTCTGCAGGGACTTCCGGAGTTGTTGGAGGTGTTATGGGAGCTGCCGGGGCTACTTCCAAGGTCGCATTGGTGGTTGTGACATTCTCGGCTGGCGCTATAGGCATCTCCTCATTTGCAAAGTTGATGCCTGTTACATCCTTGTCTGTCAGATTGACAGTATACTTGCCATCTGCTGGCGTAACTGGTACCCATCCCGTGGGCAGAACCTCAGCGACAACATATGTTCCGGGGTTCAGATTGCTGAAGGCATAGCTGCCATTGCTGTTGGTTGTAGTATTGGCAATAACTGCGCCTGCAGGCTCCTCGAGGTTGACCATCCAGTCGGACAGGCCCATGTTACCTGTTTCATTGGTTACTATACCCATGATTGCAAACGTAGTTGCAGCTGGTACAGGAGCCGGTACATTTTCTGGAGCTGCCTCCGCAGGGGTTATGACAGGCGCTGCCTGGGCGGTTGAAGCTGCATTCTTAGCCAGAGATCCAAGCGCCACTGTTCCCGGCGCTGCCTGCATGCCCTCAGGCGTTACGCTCGGTCCAGATGCAAGCTTCACTGAGTATGGTGCTGCTGCTCCGAGCTTTATTGAATATGGAACTTGAGTAACTGTGACCGCTGATGTCGGAGAGACCTCCGACGGAATCATGCCTGGAGTAATGTTGTGGGCAGGCGCTCCCATGCCTATCGAATAACTGGCTGGAGTCGTCTTGATGGAATATGATTGATTAGCTCCTGATGATATGGTATACCCTGTAGCAGGCAACAGGACTACCGCCGCAAGCATAACGGCCGCTATAATAGCCAAAACTTTTCTCATAGTAAATTACCTCCGATTAATCTAGTGTATCACATTTATGACTATAGCTTGAGCATCCTCCCATTTGAGAAGAATTCACCACTTGTCTAGTTATTCTCTATATATATAGACTTTCGTGGCATAAGGCATTAAATAGCGCATTTATATTGATTGAATTAAATGAGAACCATCACATGATACTTTTCGCTGCTTTCTCAGGCCCTCCCTGCAGCAGGCAAAGCTCATGCCCTTTATAGCGGCATACACCTCTATCTCATGCATTATTCTCAGCCTCAGCTCTTCGGGTAAGTAGAGGCTTCCGCCGATACGCTCTCCCCTCTTGAATAAAGCCTTAAGAGCCACTCCCTCAGCGGGAAAAGCAGTGCATAGCCTTTTCATGCTGTCAGGCCTGGCTTTATAAGTGGAAGAGGTGATATGCTGAGCACCGGCGCTGCATACTTCAGAAACAATATCTTTTATCTCTGAATCGTTTATGCCGGGTATGATCGGATCCACTCTCACAGATACAGGTATTCCGTTATCCCTCAACTTTCTGATTGCCTGGAGACGCCTGCCCGGAAGAGGTGCAGCCGGTTCAAGCCTTCTCGATAGCGAGTCCTTTAAAGTAGTAACTGTAATATTGACGACTGATCTCATGCCAGAAAGCAGATCGATATCTTCGCAGACCATATCGGATTTCGTCACAACCTGAACAGCCATACACCCCGATCTCAGGATCTTGAGGCAGCCGCTGGTAATCCCAAGTTCTTTTTCGGCTGGTTGATAAGGATCTGTGCTGCCAGATAAGGTTATGAGGGTCCCCGGCGCTGCTTTAGAGATATCACGTTCGAGCTGCTTTAGCAGATCTCTCTTCGGCCTGCACTCGGAAAACCTTGGTATATACGACGATGCATAGCAGTAAAGACAGCCGTGTGAGCACCCAGTATAAGGATTCAGGCTCAGCTTTGAGGGACAGGTGCAGAGTGAATTCTTCCACGGATCGAATGGTTTGAGCATCATCTTCAGGATTCCATTAGACTATTTCCTCTGCAGAGGATATGCCCTTAAAAGGAAATGCCTTTGGCATCCCAAATGTTGATATCATACGCTGCCGCCTTTCAGCATAACTATTTCCTGTCAGATCTTCGCCATCGATATACAGCAGATCGAATGCGATAAGTGCAGGATCAATGCTGCTTCGCCTTGAAAAGTGCCTTCGGTTAATGTATCTAATGACCTCGCTCCGGTTCAATGCCTTGCCATCCTGGGAGCCTACCAGGACCGTCTCGGCAACGAAGTCATGCTCTATCTCGATATCTCTGAATAGGACCGCCAACGCCGGTGTTATATTTCTCAAACGTGCAGTATAGGCGTAAAACTTGTTCTCTATCCTGTGGATCTGCAACCTAAGCCCCGGATATCTTTGCAGATAAGCTTCTATCAGTGCTGTATCATCCTTTCGGAGTTGGATCGGCTTTATGGGCCTTGGCGGCTCCACTATTATATTATCCAGCTTTCGCGTCAAGGCCGCAAGTGCAATCATCCCGATATCTGGCATGAACGAATAGGCTTTTTCTACGATATCATGGCTATAGTCGAATGCTTCCGATATTGCAGAGATCATAGTCCGAGGCCCGAGCCCTGTGTTAGTATTGCCCATAACAGTACGTGAAATATATTTCCCTTCTACTGGCGATGCCAGAAGAAGAAGACCCCGCAATATCGCAGCCTTTCTGGTATCGGAGCCGGGTCCTGTCTGATCTGAGACGCGCAGAAGATCTTTGTATACGGATAAGGAGTCCAGAGCACTGGAGCTGAGAAGCTTCTGCGATTTGCTCAGCAGTGCGGTCTCTGTAACTGCGCCGATTTCGCCAACAGTCTTTCTAAGCAACTGAATATCCTCAAGAGATATCTCTTCAAGGACATCAAGTATTATTTCTTGCCCTAGCCCCATCTCTCTCAGCTCCCAGTAAGGCCAGAGCCGCCCCACCAGCAGCCTGACACTTGGGTAGAGGTTATCCTCTTCAAGCTCGGCCAGAAATTCGGAGGCTATGCCGGGTTTGTCTCCTCTGGATGCGCGATTTATCTCCTCAAGGACGGATGCTATCCTTGTGTAGAGGAGCATTTACCTCTCGATCTTTATATTTTTGAGCTCTACTGCATCCTCCACAATCTTTTCGATCATGGAATCGAGCTGATCCAGAAAGGGCCTTGTTCGCTCAGTAGTTACAGCTCCCGGCGCAGATGCTGCAATAAGCCCCTCCTGCTCAAGCACCCTCAGAGAGTAACGTACCTTATGGCTGGGAATCTTTGTGCCATCTGCAAGCTTTAGTATTCCTATGGGCTCGTTCTCAACGACATACTTCAGAACGATAAGATGCCTGCGCAGCATCTCCAGCTCCCCGATCACCTTCTCCGCAAGAATAGTATCACATCCGGTTAAGGGCTAAACGAATAATAACCGGATGTTGTATTTAATAACTCCATCGATTGACATGGCACATGCTAACAGGTGTCACATATATGCGATCACTGAATAGGTACGCGGATAACCCTATTTCTTATGCACCCCGGATCATCTGCGAGCAGGCTGGAGTTATAGTGGTATGCCCTCGCTCTACAGCCTCCGCAGAAGTTTCTATAGTCGCAATTTCTGCAGTGGCCTGTGAAATTATCCCTGTCCCTGAGAAGGTTGAACTCGCGGCTGTTATCCCAGATCTCCCTGAAGCGATTCTCTCTTATGCTTCCCACAGGAATAGGCATGAAGACGCACGGTATAACGATGCCGTCGGGCTGGATTCCGGCGTAGATTCTGCCTGCACCACAGCCGCCGACGAACTCTGCCAGAGTTTTTGCCGCGCATGCACCTCCCGCATAAAAGTGAGCCGGCGATACAGGACCGCCTTCCACGAGCAGACAGATCCTGGCATACTGGGGGGCAGTCGATAATATCTCGATCTTTCTGTGCCTCATCTCATGATAGAGGGTTTTCATGAACTCCTCCCTCTCATCGGGCGTCAAATCCTTCTCCTCGATATCCTTTGCCCTTCCGGTGGGTATGAAGTTAAAAAAGATAACTCTCATGAGCCCCATGCTTTCCGCCAGGTCCAGAATATCCTCTATCTCATTAAGCGTATCTTTGCTCATGAAAGTGGCCATTCCATTTGCCATCCCCAGCTTGACAGAGTTTCCAAGTGCGGCTATAGCATGCTCCCAGGCATGTGGCAGGCCCCTGAAGCTGTCATGCCTCTCAGGCTTTGCAGAATCTATGGAGACTTCGATGTATTGCAGCCCTAAATCCCTGGCTTCCTTCAGCCTGTCAATATCTGCAAATATCCATCCGTTCGTTGCAACAGAGGTGAAGACTCCTCTGGAAGACAGCTCTTTAACAATCCTCTTGAAATGAGGATGGATTGTCGGCTCTCCGCCGCTCAATGCAACCGCAGCTACCCCTGCCTCATCGAGCTGGTTTACAAGATCAAGCTTCTCCGCAAGAGTGAGCTCATCGGCAAGTGCCCCCGATGCCTGCTGGTAGCAGTGCTCGCACCTGAAGTTGCAGCTGTTTGTGAAGTTCCAGACTATTAAAAAAGGAGACGGCAATCTCTGGGGAACTGTTATTCCATATCTCGCAATACCCTCCAGGACCACACAGATACCCCGTCTGATATGAGGCTCTTTAAGTACGGCATCCTTGACTAACTCCTCATTGCCGTTGGCCAGCATGACTCCAAGCTTCATAAGCGTCTTCACTGCCTGGCTCTGGAGCCAGAGCTCCGGGGGAAAATCTAGATTCTCACCTGCATAGGCTCCTAAAGCCCAGTAAAGCGCTGGAAAAGATTTGTTGTTGATTTCATAACGCTTCAGTGCAGTGCTTAAGATTGCCCTGGAGACTGGATTTCCAAGGGTTCTCTTAAATGCCCATAATGCAGTAGTTATACCGTTATCTTCTTCAGCCTTCGACGGCTTGTAAATTCTACCACCTTCTAATATAATCTGCTAAAGTATATTCCTCCAAAGCGTTTAAAATTTTTGATAAACTATATTAATTAGCGCAAATATGTCTGGCACTTAATTGGCGTAAGAAGGGCTTGTGCTAATGGTGATTGGCTAAAGAAAATCGTAAAAGTCTTTTAATAACGGCTTCTCCTCGGAATGAAATCTATGCCGTGCTTCGATATGACCCGTTTGTTCATATCTTTTCCAAGGATCTGGGGAGATGAAACACCAGTCACGACCAGCATAGTCCTCAGGGTATTCTCAAGATTGGGGTCTATCTGAGCGCCCCAGATTATCCTTGCATCTGGATTTATCCTCTGATAAACCTCTTCTACAACTGTCTCCGCCTCTGTGACAGTCATATCCGGTCCGCCCACTACATTCACCAGAGCAGATGTCGCCCCTGAGACGTCCACATCCAGCAGAGGGCTCCTTAGCGCCTTTGATACGGAGTCTTTGGCCTTTGCCTCACCATCCGCCTCACCCATACCTATCATGGCGACTCCACCGTTTGTCATGACGGTACGCACATCTGCGAAATCAAGGTTGATCAATCCAGGCCGCGTGATGAGCTCAGCTATTCCCTTCACTGAGCGCATAAGCACATCATCCGCCACCTTGAAGGCCGCCTGCAGAGGGAGATTTGGAGCAACATCCAGCAGCTTATCGTTCGGCACCACGATTACCGTATCCGCCACATCCCTGAGCCTCTTTAGTCCTGCCTCAGCATTAGCCATCCGGATCGCGCCCTCTGCACTGAACGGCAGGGTAACTATGGCTATAGTCAGGGCTCCTGCCTCCTTCGCTGCCTCAGCGACAATAGGAGCTGCTCCAGTGCCTGTTCCGCCGCCGAGACCACAGGTGATAAAGACCATATCCGCTCCAGCCACGGAAGCTTTGATCTCTTCTATGTTCTCCTGCGCTGCCTCCTCACCAATTGCCGGGAGGCTGCCTGCTCCAAGGCCGCGCGTTGTTCGTCTGCCTATCAAAAAGCGCCGATCGGCGTTTACATGCAGAAGGTGCTGAGCATCTGTGTTGATTGCATAAAGCTCAGCACCCTGAATGCCGCAGGCTGCAAGCCGATCTATTGTATTGGAGCCCCCTCCTCCACATCCTATGACCCTTATTACGGTAGTCAGTGCTTCAAGGACATTTACCAGCTCTTCATCGCTTTGGACCGTACTCGATGGATTCATGCCCTCTGAATCAGGCCTGCCGAGCGCCTCATCGATGATGTATTTCATCTCCATCCCCTGACTTCTTAGGGCTTATTCGATTTTATTAGTATATAGATTTTTTCATAGTTGAATGATCATATTTAGTAAAATATTAAATAGAGCTCTTCACCGATGAAGTCCAAACTAAAAGGATAGATTAACCTCAGATAATATAGTCTAGGTATTGTTATCTGAGGATATCATTCATGATAGCTGGTATGAGGCTTCGAAAGAGACGCGGTGCCTCTTAGGGGAGTAGATTACAGGTTATCAATATCCTTAAATATGCCTAAGATCTCAGCGTCTTGAGTTTTTCGATCTGCTTCAGGATCATCTCGGATTCTTTAGCTTTCTCCCCCTCCAGATAAGATATTATCTCGGGCAGACTCTTGTTCAACTTGTAAATTCTGTACGGCCTTCCTTTTCCGGGATTCTTCTCATCTCTCTCAGAGATCCAGTCCAATTTCCGGATCTCTCTCATGGCGATACTTACCTCCGGCTGCCTAAGATCTGAGCCCATCTCAATCTCGCGAGATGTAGCCTCATCCACCCCTGCAAGATATGTGAGAACCCTGGCTATATTCCTTTTGAGGCCCACCTTCATCAGTATTGATGCGAATTCGTCGCGCTCGATTTTGAAGCCTTGCGCTGCTATCTTATCCACAGCGGTCACCAGGCGGGATAACGCTCGGTTACATATATATAAGTTTCGTCAAAAATAATTGTCTTAAGCCTGAAATTCGCAGAGTCTTCCAAATTATTTTTAATTAATGATGCGGAAGTTGCGGCCCGACAACCTGATCTGGAGAGAGTCCGTTACTCCATTGATGAAACTGATATATTTAGAGGACAGCTATCAGGGGGACTTCGATGAAACAGTCAATCAGCACCTGAAGGCCGTATAATCTTGAATCAGACGGCCTTTTATCCGCATCCGAAGAGGAGATTCAGATGAGAAATGTCCTATGCCGGACGATCAGGTCCACGGCGAGATCAACTGGGAAAGGCGCCATAAGCTCATGCGCAGCCACACTGAATGCCATATACTGAGCGCTGTAATAAAGATGATAAAGCCGGAGAACATGGGGAAATCCAATAGACGGATATACTTCTCGCTGGAGGACTAGAGAGACATGCATATAATGGAGCTTCTTGGCAAAACAAAGGTCAGAGTGAAGGATGGATGTATCGCCGAAACTGGTTTGCCGCTCATAAAATGGTGTCCTCTTTTCGACAAGGTCAGAGGAATAAAGGAGGTCACGCCTGAAGCTGCAGCCGGCAATATGCAGTTCAGGATGGAAAGGTATGGCATGTTCTCCCCCAGAAGGAAGCTCAAGATGGATGTCTTCGTCGGCTTCGGCGCATCTGAATCAATGATGACAGGCGTCTCTCACGGCATCATAGATGCAGCGGTCACAGTCTGCGATGGAGCAGGCACTGTAATAACTGATAATCCCCAGCTTATTCAAGGCATGGGAGGCTATATCTCAGGCCTCGCAGAAACAGAGCCGATACAAGAGGTCATAGAAGGCATTGAGGAGATGGGAGGGCATGTTCTTTCTACCGAGGATGCAAAGATCGATCAGATCGAAGGCGCCAGGTGGGCAGCAGCCGGTGGCTTCTCAAAGTTCGCAGTCACTGTGGCTGATGCAGATACCGCGGAGGAGCTTCGCAGGCTTGAAAAGGCTGCATATGTTAAGATAATGATAATAGGAGTGCATTTGACCGGCATAAGCCCTGAGGATGCGAGAAGGCTTCTGGCTGCTGCAGATATAGTCACTGGCTGTGCATCGCTCCATATCAGAAAGCTTGCAAAGCCATTGGTTCAGGTAGGGACTGCTGTGCCCTTATTCGGCATGACAAAATGGGGCAAAGAGCTTTTGATCGAAAGGGCGAAGGAAGTTGAGCAGCCACTGCTGATAAATACAATGCCCCTTCCTGTTCTGCCAGAGCACAAGCAGCCCAGGCCGCTGGTTTAAAATATATAAAAATTTTTACCTGGGTTTCCTCACGGGCACGGCAATGTCAGGACAGAAGCGTTGCCTGCCTCTATTGTCATCCACATATTCGTATTTCCGACATATGTTCCGCCCATGATATATGCAGGATTGGAGCTTGCGCTCTTCTGTACTCTTGCACCTATCTTGGCTGTGCCCTGGATCTCAGAATGGATATCATAAACAGATACCTGATCTGTCTGAATGGCGCCCGTATCCTTCACCAGGTCCCTTATATCTGTATAGCTTTCCGAATAAACAGAGCCAACTGCATAGTTTTTGGCACATAGCGCATTTCGCAGGTCGCTCTGGGTCAGAGGAGGGGTGTAGGGCTTATTTTGCCAGGACCCCCATTCATTGAATGAGAGCTCATCATTGCCATAGCCGCCGTAGACCTGAGAATGTATAGTCCTTGAGACGGTTCCACTGCCGGTGGTTCCTGTAACAAGCTTCTGTCCATAGAACCCTGCCTCAGTCTGATAGATCCTCATATCATCTATATAGCCCTGGCTATAAATCCATGAATGCTCAGTGACATTCTGAGGAGACGATACCAGAGATGCCGAGTTTGCATTAGTTGCACAAATAGCAAACATAAGCAATAATATGAGCAACCATCTCATGTATATACCTCTTCCACCCTCAAGCTTTTACATAAAAAACGCGATCAGATATAAATTTGATCCTCAGCATCAGGACTTTGCCGTTCCTGTTCTTCCCCTTTTTCTTATCTCCGCAAGACGCCTATCCAGGGACTCCTTCAGACCAGCAGAAGGGCCTGCTCCGTAAGAGTCCAGCCTGGCAGCTATCGCAAGCTTTCCTGCCAGAGCTCTTGCTATTCTGCCCCGGAGCCGCTTTGGCGCGCCGGAGATCGAAGGATGTCTAAAGATCAGCCCATGTTTGGGCGAAGGCGCGTTGCCTTTTAAATGCTTGAACAGCGATTTTTCTGCCCCCATTACCTGAATAGCGCTGGACGGCATCTCAGAAAGATGCTTCAGGCCGCCAGCCCTTGAGATGAGCCTTGCAGCCAGAATGGGACCTGCCAGGCTCGAAAGGTTAGGAGCTATATTGGCGGCCGCCTCGGCAACTTCATTCTCCAGGCCCAATCGAGATTCTCTTAGGCCGAGAATAGCGCGTGCCATATCGCCCAAGGTTTTATCGCTCTTCAAAGCCTCGGCCAAATCCTTTCCATGCACTATCTCATCCCTATGCAGCCGCGACCATTCGTAAAGCCTCTCGTCCAGCAGGTTCACTGACTGGTTTAAATCATCAAGGGCCTCTACTGCCTGAAGAAGATCCTTCTCAGCCGTTGTAAGTTCCCTCAGCTGTCTGCGAACTAGGTTTATGGCAAACTCTCTTAGTCGCTCGTTATATTCCGCATCGCTGCCGGCAAAACCGTACGCTTTAGCCAGAGCACGGAGATCGGGCTGGGCTTGCAGGCAGGATGAGCTCTCCAGAAAATCCACTTTATCATCGCTTTTGAAAGGGGTAAATGAACCTTCATCAACATCCAGTTTGCCGAACCATGCAAGTATTTCCATCCGATCATCACGCCTGCGCTTTAAAGATAGATCACTTTCGCCCTGCATAGGTACATCTTATATATAACACGATTCTTAGTTATGATCACCTCTTAGAAAATACAGGGGCAGATATTATGAAGGAATTAGTGGATCAAATATCAGCTCGTCTCAGGGATCAGAAGATCGAAGTCCCTGATGAGGAGATCGAGGATCGCCTGAGGAAGCTAATAAAGGAGTTCAGCGTTCCTGAGAGCGAGGCAAGACGTTCCGTTCTGAACTACTTCTTCAAAGAGCACGGCATCACCCCAGCTGTCAGGACAGGCTCTGAGAAGGCCAAGATTTCAGAGATAAATGGGCCGGGAAAATGGGTTGATCTGGAGGTCAAGGTGCTTGACCTATGGGATCCCACAAGCGATTCTATTTCACAGACAGGCCTGATAGGAGACGGCACTGGCTCTATAAAGTTCGTTAAATGGGCCAAAGCAAGCCTGCCTGATTTTGAGGTAGGCAAAAGTTATCTTATCAAAAAAGCGGTCACGGACGAGTTCCAGGGAAAGTTCAGCGTAAAATTGAATAGAGCAAGCCAAATTGAGCCTTTAGAGCGTGATATCGAGGCTAAAGGACCCATGGCAAAGCCTGTCCAGGAGATGAAAGTAATTGAGATCAATGAGCCGGGCAGATGGATCGATCTAAAGGTGAAGGTGACGCAGCTCTGGGACTCGAACAGCGATACCATATCCCAGGCTGGACTGATAGGCGATGAGACAGGCTCTATAAAGTTTGTCAAGTGGGCAAAGGCAGGTCTGCCTGACTTTGTAGAGGGCAACAGCTATCTTATCAAGAATGTAGTCACGGATGAGTTCCAGGGAAGATTCAGCGTAAAATTGAACAGGACCAGCCAGATTCAGGGGCTTGATGAGGATATAGCTGTCGGCTCCCAGGCAACTGAGTTTGCGGGCGCGCTCGTAGATGTGCAAAACGGCTCGGGGCTTATCAAACGCTGTCCTGTATGCAAGAGATCTCTTGCCAAGGGCATCTGCGGAGAGCATGGAAAGGTTGAAGGCATCTATGATCTCAGAATCAAGGCAGTTCTCGATGATGGACACAGGGTTCAGGACATATTGATCAACCGCGAGACAACTGAAAAGCTTGTCGATCTCACACTGGATGATGCGAAGCACATGGCCATGGAAGCGCTTGATCATGAGGTCGTAAAGGGCCTGATCGAGAGCAAGCTTATCGGAAGATACTATACAGTGACCGGGCCAAGAGTTGACCGGTATATCCTCGTTGAGATTATTAACGAGATGCCTCCCGTTACTGCGAAAGATGTGGACGGGCTGCTAGGCCTTGTGGAGGCGAACTAAAATGGCCGGATTCTCAAGGGAGGTTGCCCGAAGGATATTCCTCGAAGAGCTGAAGAACTCGAACTATTCGTTCAGGGACGGAGAGGAGCAGCATCAATATGCTCCTCAGTACTTGCTTACTCCGACAGGCGCAAAATGCAACCGCGTTTTCGTCGTCGGCACCTTGACAGAGAGGGATGATATCGGGGGGGATACAGAGTACTGGCGCGGCAGAGTCGTCGATCCGACAGGAAGCATCCTGATCTATGCGGGGCAGTATCAGCCTGAAGCTGCACAGATCCTTGCGAACATCGAGCCTCCGGCATTTGTTGCCGTGGTCGGCAAGCCAAGTCTGTATCAGACAGAAGATGGAAACACCATAATATCCGTCAGGGCTGAGGCTATACAGCGGGTGGATGAATCAATAAGGAACCAATGGATACTGGATACTTCACGCAGGACGGAAGAGAGGCTGGAGGCACTCAAGAGCACAAACCCAACCTCGCCCGGATTCTCAACCGCCGATAAGGCTGCCTCACCTGCAATGGATACCGACAGGGCGCTGCAGCATTACAACACAGATAGGGAGCAGTATAAACAGATGGTGATTCGCGCTCTAAATTCCCTGAGGGCTGATCTCACCAGAAATGAGGGAACTGTTTCCCCCAAAGCTGAAGAGACCAAACCGGAAAAGCCCGGTATCCAGAAGAAATCCAAGCAAAAGGCCAAGGGCACAATTACAGATTGGCCTGAGTCTGATGAAGTGGAGACAATAGACTTCGGCAAGAAGAGCTGAAAAGTCTTATATAATGTGCTGGGTCACTATATCAAAGGGTGAGCAAAATGGTGATTGGAGTAACGATGGTGAAGGTGGTGCCGGGGCAGGAGAAATCGGTCTACAATGCGCTTCAAGAGATTGGGGGCATCAAGGATGTCTATCATGTATTCGGCGAGTTCGACTTCGTTGTCATCATTGAGGTCGAGGGCCTCAGCATGCTCAACAAGCTCGTAGATGTCATCAGAGAGATCGATAACGTCACCGCAACCCAGACAGTAGTCGGGGCCGAGCTTTAGGCCCCAATAATCCTTTTATGGAGATAGCCGAAGAGCTGGCCAAGCAGCAAAAGGCCATCTCAGTAGCTGAATTTTTTGAGAAGAATCGGCAGATACTAGGGTTCGATTCTCCCCCGCGAGCGCTCATAACATGCGTAAAGGAGGCTGTTGATAACTCTCTGGATGCATGTGAAGACGCAGCGATATTGCCTGATATTTTTGTACAGGTTAAACGCAGCGGCGAGTATTATACCATCGCAGTTGAGGACAACGGCCCCGGGATTGTGCCGGAAGAGATCCCGAAGGCATTTGCAAAGCTCCTTTACGGCTCAAGGTTTCATACTCTGAGACAGAGCAGAGGGCAGCAGGGAATAGGCATCTCCGCTGCTGTGCTGTATTCACAGCTTACAAGCGGGAGGCCAGCCAGGATCATATCCAAGATCGGCCCAACAAAGCCCACAAGACGCTGTGAGCTTATGATAAACACGGCCAAGAATGAGCCTGAGGTCTTAATATCGGAGGATACCGATTGGGAGAGGCCCCATGGCACTCGCATAGAGCTCGAGATGGAGGGGTCATATGTCCGCAGCCGGAGACAATCCGTATACGGCTACCTCAAGAACGTGGCAATAGTCAATCCTCATGCCAGGATAACGCTGATTGAGCCTGATGGGAGTGCCGAAACTTTTGAGAGATCGACCGGAACGCTTCCAAAAAAGGCATATGCTATCCAGCCGCATCCGGAGGGAATCGAACTTGGAGAGCTGATCAAGCTCCTGAGATACACTGAAAAGAAGAAGCTCAAAATATTTTTGCGTGAAACGTTTTCCAGCATCGGATCGATAACAGCTCAGGAGATCTGCGAGCTGTCGAACGTCGATCCCGAAAGGCCTCCAAACAGCCTCAACCACGATGAGGCGAAGAGACTTCTTGCAGCATTCAAGCAGATTAAGGTCAAATCGCCTCCTATGGATTGCCTGTCTCCTATAGGCGAAGAGCTGATCAAGGCCGGGCTTGAGAAGGAGTACAAGCTGGATTACATAGCAACTACTGTTCGGCCTGTCTCAGTCTATTCCGGAAACCCCTTCCTCGTTGAGGTTGGCCTGGGCTATGGAGGAGAGCTCGAGAAAGAGGGAAGAATAGAGATCCTCAGGTTTGCGAACCGCGTGCCTTTAGTCTACCAGCAGGGAGCATGCGCAATAACCCACGCAGTGG
Source organism: Methanotrichaceae archaeon (assembly GCA_041946675.1). GTDB lineage: Archaea > Halobacteriota > Methanosarcinia > Methanotrichales > Methanotrichaceae > CAWBKV01. Next base: position 14,049 of record JBHGAU010000057.1, read on the forward strand.
AGGAGATACCCTGGAAGAACTATGCTATGGCCCAGCCTGCGGGCGGAGTTCCCGTGGGTCCGGCAGTTCTCATGATACATGTAGCCTCAACAAATATACCCTTCACATCCGAATCAAAGGATGCAATAGCAGATGTTCCTGAGATCCTGGAAGAGATAGATCTCGGCCTAAAAGAGGTCGGAAGAAAGCTCCGGAGATACTTAAGCCGTCAGAGCGCCCTTAGCGAGCGAAGGGAGAAAGAGGAGATCATAAGGAAGATACTTCCAAGGATCGCGAAGAAGCTTTCAGACCTGCTTGGCGAGGAGGAGCCCGATATAGGGCCGGTAGTGGCCAGGATAATGGGCAATGTCCTGATAAAAAGGGCAACCGCTCAGGAGAACGGGCTGACAATTGTTCGCATTGATGTAGAGAATCACAGCGATGTTATTAGAACGTTCAAGCTTCATGAGGTTATATCCCGGGAGGCTTCAGATATATCTCCTCCAGCAAAGGCAATGCCGATTGGGGAGGGCTATGATTACCACTGGAAGCTGTCAATGAAGCCTGGAGAGAGATCATCTCTGAGCTATAAAGTATCCTCAGAGGGACTGCGCTTCAGAGATCTTGTTATCGAGGGCCTTGATGCCGAAATCGTCACAGGCGCAAGGGTGATTTGATGAATAGAAGCGATGTTACCCAGGACAGGCTCACGAATTTGGCAAGGGGGATCTACGACCAGTTCCAGCAAGGCATAGTTCCTCATATCGCCCTGCCGTCGAGGACTAAGAGCAACATCGAATACAGCGATAAGGATGATGTCTGGGTCTACGGCGATCTGGAGACGACTCGGTCGGTGAAGACTGCCAAGGGCGCAAAAAGCATGCTCAAGACTATCTATCTGGCAGAGCTTCTGATTAAGGAGCACCTCAGGAACAACCGCAGCTCGACATTGAGAGAGATCTACTACATCTCGGAAAATTGGGATATCGCCAAGTTCCCGGAGCAGGCGGAAAGCGATAGATTGATCGAGGATCTCGAGATTGTTACCCGCCTTCAAAGGGAGGACTTTCACATCAGGCCTGAAGAGGATGGCGCAGCCATATTCGGGCCGTTGAAGCTGAAAGAGCAGACAAAGCGCGGCGAGCGCATCATACACTGCCAGGAGGATGTGGGCGAGGCAGGGTATCAGATTCCCTTTAACGTTGATAATATTCAGTTCCTTGAACACGATGCGAAGATGGTCATGGCAATAGAGAGCGGCGGAATGTATGCACGGCTGATCGAGAACGGTTTTGACGAGGAGTTTGGTGCGATGCTCGTGCACATCAAGGGCCAGCCTGCGAGATCCACGAGGAGAATGATAAAAAGGATGAATGCAGAGCTGAACCTTCCCGTCGTCGTCTTTACCGATGGAGATCCCTGGTCCTACAGGATTTTTGCAAGCATTGCCTACGGGGCCATAAAGAGCGCACATCTATCAGAGCATTTAGTAACGCCATCCGCCAAATTTCTGGGAGTTCAGCCAAGCGATATTGTGGACTACAACCTTTCAACCGATAAGCTTACCGATAAGGATTTCCATGCGCTCAGAAGCGAGCTTACTGATCCCAGGTTCAATACTCCCTACTGGGATAAGCAGATCAAGCTTCAGATCGATCTCAAGAGGAAAGCAGAGCAGCAGGCATTTGCAGGTAAGGGCCTGGATTATGTTACAAAGACATATCTTCCTGAGAGGCTTTCGGATATTGGGATAATTTAGGAGGTAGTGTATCGATTCTGCTGTAAATTGCAGCATATCCAGGCAGTGATGCTATAACCAGAGCCATCAACAAAGCTGCTGATAGAATTTATAATAAGCCCTGTATCCGACCTTAAGATATTGGGAATACCAAGGAGGATACAAGGCAATGGATACCAATAACCTATTGACGGATTATCTTATCGATCCAAATGATGGTCTGAAGCAGTTATTCATCTGGTTCTTGAACATGGTGATGCAACTAGAGGCAAATCAGCAAGCTTGCGCCAGTCCATATGAGCGGAGTGACCAGAGGAAAGCTCATAGAAATGGGACGCGACAGCGCACTCTCAAAACTCGCGTAGGTGAACTGACTCTCGATAAGCCCCAGTTCCGAGAGTTTCCATTTGAGACTAATGTGTTTGAGAGATATTCTCGTGTTGAGCAGGCATTATTGATGGCAATATCCGAATCCTATATCCAGGGTGTTTCAACAAGAAGAATGGAGAAAATCGTCAATAACTTCGGCCTGGACCGCTTATCACCCTCAGCAGTCTCAAGAATCTGCGATATATTGGATGAAAAGGTCGAGGAATTCCTGAAAAGACTAATCGAAAACAAGATCCGTTACCTCTTTGTGGATGCAAGCTACTTCAAGGTCAGATTTGGAGCCCAATACAAGACCAGGGCACTTCTGATCGTCACAGGAATCAGGGATGATGGCTACAGGGAGGTTCTGGGCGCCAATATAGCTGAATCAGAGGATAGCGGCTTTTGGTCGGCGCTGTTCCGTGATCTCAAGGATCGGGGCCTGGATGGAGTTCAAATGGTCATATCAGATGCCCATAAAGGAATTCAAAAGGCAGTTGAATCATCGTTTGTAGGGGCATCATGGCAGTTTTGTCATGTCCATTTTGACCGGGCTGTTCTGGAGACTATATCCAATAAGGATAAGCAAGAGATCGCAGAGAAGCTAAAGGATGCCACAGATGACGAGGCGAAAATGCAAAACTTAGCATCAGAGCTCGATAATCGTGGATATAAACAGGCAGCAGATACCATTGATAGGTTCAGATTCGATCTGTGGAACTATAAGGCATTTCCTAAGGCGCACTGGAAAAAGATTCGGACGACTAACATTATTGAAAGGATCAACAAGGAGATGAAACGAAGGAGTAAGCCTGTTGGGGCTTTTCCTAGTGATAAATCTCTTATGAGATTGATTGGTTGTGTCCTGATCAATAT
>JBHGAU010000058.1:0-15940 GCA_041946675.1 Methanotrichaceae archaeon
CGAAGGAATACTTATCATTGCATTTATCGCAGGATTCTACAACGCAACATTTTTCGCTGATCTTATCTTTACACATATCCGCGGAACAGCTTCCACTCGATGAATACGGGTTATCGCTTGATCCATACAAATTATCTTGTGCGCCGTATTGGGCTGATGCAAAAGATATCATGGCTGCCACTGATATCAGCAGCAAAAGCAATATTTTCATTACACACCTTCATCAAATATTTTTAACAAATGATTGTAAATCAAAGCATTAAAGCTTGAAGTAATATTTAATCAGTATATCAATTAAAATTAAATAATCCTTAATAACGTTGCTTACCTGAAAAATGATGCGCGAATTAAGTCTATTTCAAACTTAATGAGCTGCTAATTTAGAGCAATTGCTTTCTACTTTAATTTATTGCTGAGATGTATCCCATGTTCTTTCTCTGGCATTTTAGGTGAATTGTGGATTATGACATCATCTGTAGTTTGCAGGGCATGAGGTGTAACAGCGAGGTCTGACCGAGATTGCATATCTATGAGCTTAATTTCCTTATGAGTTCTATTTGCCGACCAAAACTTAGCTCGATTAAGATCTAGACGAAGCACAAACATCTTTAATTGTTCTCTCATTAACACGTTTCACCAACAATATAAACTGTAATACTATAATAGATAATGGTCCCAAATATAAAGATATACTAACCTTAATACAGCCGGAACACTACAAACCATTTTGGTTTTCTGGCCCAGTCGATACAGACCAATAATTTCGAATTATAAATCTTAGCTACTTTTTTTATTTATTAATATTTAATTTTAATGATTACTTATCAAAATTATGGATAAACTTTTTCAGAATAAACCGCAGGCTATGATCGGATCTAAATTTATCTAATAATAAAATATTTATTTCTCAATTCTTTTCCCCGTGAAAAGCTATATATACTAATTCAGTAAATAATCTAATTGTGGATTCGAAAGGTTGCCCGATAGGCTCCAATACGTTGGAAAAGGATCTAGAGAGATTAAATCGCATGCTTCAGGCAGCTCACCGAAGCTCAATCGATATCAAAAGCGCTTACGACTTCTACATACTGGCATTGAAGGAGTTCGACAAGGCCAACCTGACGGATGCATTCCTGTATTACGATCGATCCAAATATGAGCTGACATCTGCGATAAATGACGCCAAGCTCGATGTTAGAGGTCTCAGGTTTCACAGCCTTCGAACGATTGCCTACTTTTTCAAGATTTATGGATTATATGCGCTAATTTTCGGGATGCTGGCAATCCTTATCTTCAGTTATTTAATCTACAGCTATGCCAATGTAACAGTATTGTCGGTCCCTCTCTGGGCACCATTCTTCGCGGGCCTCGGCTCCTCGGCTCAGATACTCTCCGGGGTAATAGATGACCTGCGAAGGGAGAAGACAATTGTCAGATATAAGCGGGCATGGTATACGGCCATTCCCCTGCTGAGCTTAATCTTTGGATATATAGCCTATCTTATCTTCAGCTCAGGCTTACTCGCATTCAACATCAACTCCGAGAACAAGGATTTCTCCTTGATGTTTATCTGCTTTCTATCGGGATTCATAACCAACTGGCTGATAAATAGGCTATCGCATATCTCCAGGAACCTCTGAAGGGATCATTAGATATCAGGATATCACTACCCTGCCGTTCTCCCTCTTCAAGACTCCTGATTTACTGCTGTTGCTGTCAGTGCTGTTATTGGCCCTGGCAGCAGCAGGGAATCCGGGAATCAGCCCTTTTGGATTCACAATCCCGCTGACCCATGCCGTATCCTTCCGCTCGAGCGTTGCGCCGTTCAAAGTCAGCACAACGTCAACAAGGTGCATCCTTGAGCTTTTTCCGAGCATTGCAAACTTGGTGGGGTTGAACTCGAGATAAAGAGTCGTATTGCCGGCACCGAGCTTGCTTGAAATTGTGTCTGTGCCGATCTCGTTCCCGCTATCATCAACCAGCCTGCCGCTGACCTGATAGGTGCCTGGCAATATCACATCTATGCCTACCCCTATTCTTATTTTGCCGGAAGCTGTTTCATTCGAAAATTCATTTGTGAAATATGCTGCAGGCGGCTGGAATTCCTTGGGGCTTCTGTCCACGGTTATATTGCCGTTATACCTATCGAGCAATTCTCCGCGATCACTGTAAAGGAGAAGGTTCTCAACTCTTAGGGACATGCATTTTCCTTTCTCCCAGATATCGCTTCCATTCACGGCTACTTCTATCACGCCGTGTCCGTTGAGCCTTGAACTGCCGTTGAACTGATCTATCAGAAATCCTTCACAATCAGTAAGGCTTCCTTCAACTCTGTAATTTCCCGAAGCTGTCGAATTTACCCCAAATCCTAAGACCAGATTGTCGAAGTATCCATCTTTATTGAGATCCTTCGCATCCGAGTAGTTCAGTCCTTCGAGGTAAGAGCTCGCAACATTCACGCTAACGGGTATCTGGATCGATCTATTGGCATCAGCAGATGAGATTTCTATATACCCAGCGAGATTATGGACTGACGTGTTCTTCGGCACAGTGATGCTTGCATTGATGGTTGCGCTGGAATCGCTATCTATTGCCCTGGGACCGTTGGTCGCTATCCAGGTCCAGCGCTCATCGGTATATTGTGTCAGCCTTACAGTGAACTGCTGCTCTCCTGAGGGCACATCATATCCATAAACTCTTACCTTCCATATGCCTGTTGCTGGACTTAAGGCCTCTATAGGTCCCAGGTTCTCTGTTCCAAGTGCCGCATCAGCTGGCTCGCCGTTTGGGTCTTCAAACAGGAACAACAGCTCGCTCTCGTTTCCCTCTTTGCTCAGCTTTGCAGATATTCGCCTCGTCTCAGACTGCACGTATATGCTGCTCTCCCAAATCTTCTTGCTTTCTACAGATCCCTGAAAATCCGAGGCTGTTATATTCTCGATCAACCCTTGATAGCTCAGATTATTCAGAGGCGGCCCTCTGTTCTCGACAGTAAATTGGATATTTGCAGTGCCGCCTGGCGATATCGTCCTTACGCTCCATCTCCTGGGAAAGCTATCGATAAGCGATCGCTCCATACTCAGAGTATAATTTTCAGGAACCGAGAGCTTCTCGCCGTGGACTGCCACCAGCCAGCGGCCCGATGGTGGATCCTGGACATCTATCTCCGTAAGATGGCCACTCTGCTTGCCCGAATAGTACTCGCTCGTTGGAGCGAGCAAGAACAGATCAATAGTACTTGTGCTCTTCCAGCTCAGTCTGGACTTGAGGTCACTTGTGCCTAAAGGCACATCAATATAGAAGTAATGCCAATCGCTCCCCTTTATGGAACCTGATGCATGACCGCTGCCCCTCAGAACCTCTATCGGTACTGCTATATTTACGGATACCGGTATTGAAGTCAGCCTCTTGCCGCTATCGAAGATATCGATGGACCCGTTGTATATTCCGGGTGATGTCCCGTTCGGTATAGTTATCGCAGCTCCAAAGACCCTCTGTCCATTGGCGGGAATGCTTTTAGGAAGCGGCTGGACGCTCATCCAATCGGCAATTGATCCGGAGACGGATGTCGCCAAATCGGTTCTCTCTTTGTTGGTGAAGAAAGTGAACTGGGTCGCCCAGTCCTCATCTCCAGGTGCAAGAGTATAAAGCTTCTTCTGAGGCCTGTCAGCTCCGGCATTAAGGCCTACATATATTCCCTTGCCTGCAGGCAGATAAGCCCATCTGCCTGGGGTCCACTTATTGGGTTCTACGCCACAGAGATCATCGCTGAGGTTTTCATAGGAGCCAAATGCATCCATGAGTCCAGATCCCTGGTAGTAATCCTCATACTTCTCGCCGAGAGTATTATTGAGGCTCTTTGCGCCATTCATCATTGCAGCTTTCACTCCGGCAGGCGTTAGATTCTTTTGAGACTGTAAGAGCAGTGCTGCAACTCCCGCAGCAACAGGCGTAGATAGACTTGTTCCTGATTCCCTCGCATAATAAATATCCAGGTACTCCGGCTTCTCAAGCCCCGGAGGAACCGTCGAAATGATATTTACGCCGGGACCGACAACATCGGGTTTTATTCTGCCGTCTCTGGTCGGTCCCGATCCGCTGAAGTTTGCTACGTGTCCCAGATAATCGGATGCTCCTACTGTTATTACCCTGATGCCATCCCCAGGAGAATCAATCAGGCCCGGAGGCAAGGCAAGGACTATCGGGACGACAAGCAGCAGAACGTTTCTGTTGGCACTCCGTCCTGTTTGAGATAGATCTATCTGATCGGCCTTTAGATCTCCGAGGCTCGCTTTTGTGGAGACGCTTGCATCAGCATAGGCTTTTGCGGCAGAATCCGACTCAGTCAAGCTCTGCATTGTTGTGCTATTGCGGTTGCCGGCTGCCACGCATACCACAACGCCCTCATCCATCGCATTGTCGGCGGCCATTGTTATCGGCGGATTTGTCTCCCCGAGGTTCAGGCCGCCTAAGCTCAGGCTGAGGACATTTGCGCCGTTATATATGGCCCATTCTATTCCAGCGATTATATCAGAGACCTTGCCGTTTCCACTGCTGTCTATTACCTTGACATTCAGCAAATTTGCGCCCGGGGCAATTCCCTTGTATTTTCCACTTGATGCTGCCCCTGAGCCTGCGATTATGCCTGCGACCATTGTGCCGTGGCCGAGAAGATCATCGGCGGAGATCTCATCATCGACAAAGTTCTTCTCGCCAACAACCTTGCCCTCGAGATCCGGATGGTTTTTATCGATTCCAGAATCGATCACAGCAACTGTAATACCCTTCCCGTCTATTCCCTTTGCCCAGAGCTTATCTGCATTGACATATTTTGCAGGGCTGATCGCCTCGCCGCCTGATGTACCTGCCGCTGGAGCAGATATGTGAGTGGAATTATCCAGATAGATCTTATCAACGGAATCGCTTTCCGAAAGCCTCTTTATAGCTGCCGGCGCAGCTCTTCCCGCAATGCCGTTTATGAGGCGATATCTGTATTTAATATCTATATCATTCAGGTCCGGTGTGCTTTTTCCCTTGAGCATAACGATGATAGGTATTTTCTCACTGTAGCCGCTGTTTACCCTGTTAGCCAGGGCATGATCAATTTTGGCAAGGCTTGAACTGGAAGCATCGGCAAAAGGTGTGGCCACTAATAGCAAGGCCATAAGGGCAATTCCTGCTCTAAAGATCAGAATCAGTTGTCTCATTTCCATATCCAATCATACCTATGAGGGAGATCCGACATGAGTCGCCGGAAGGCCGCGATAGGTTGATGTAAGTAGACAATGCTAAATAAACCTGTGGTCCTCTTACTCTCGATGATCGCAGCCTGGCTGACTACAAATGTACTCTGGCTGAGCCTGATCTTTCTCCTGGCCTCTGCAATTGTGGATGCCGGCTACATCGCAGCCCTGGGCTGGATAATGTTCGGCTTTTACTGGCTCGAGCAGCCGTATCATTATCTGAGCATTGAGGATTATTTCAACGCAATGCTGGCTGCTGTTGCAGCGCTTTTCTGCCTTTATCTCGCTTTGGTCATAATAATAAAAGGAAAATCTCAGGCATCCTCCTGGGCTGGATATGCTGCAGCAATCTGCGGCATCATCTATTTTCCATTTGCAGAGCTTGAGCCGCTCAGATCATGGCTAATTGGACACACCACAATGATCACAGCTAGTCTGCTTCAAGCGTTCTCGATTCCAGTCTCAGTGGAAGGATGGAATATCCTGACCCTTAACGGAAGATCGGTTGAGATCATACTGGCCTGCACTGCCATTGAGAGCATAGCGCTATTCACAGGTGTGATCATATCCGTAAATGCGCCTGTAACGCGTAAGCTCATTGCACTTGTATCATCAGTCCTGGCTATATATATATTAAATGTATTTAGAAATGCCTTTGTGCTCATGGCATACGGATGGGACTGGTTTGGGAACGACAGCTTTTACGTGGCGCATAATATTATAGCAAAGTTCGGCTCGATAATAGCATTGCTAACGGTCGCATATCTTGTCTTCATGCTCCTGCCGGAGCTACTGACATTGATAGATGAGCTTGAGATGGAGATCAGGCATCCTGGAGGCGCTGCTTGAAGCTGGCTAAGAACTCAACCGCCTGGATATCAATTCCCATTTTCATAACTGCCATTCTTGCTGCAGTAGGGAACTGGTATGCATCATCTGTTGCACTTGTCGGCTCAATTTTCATAATATTCTTTCACCGTGATCCTGATAGAGCGCCAAAAGGAGACGGCATGGTATCGCCAGCCGACGGCAGGATTCTGCCTGCCGAAGAGAACAAGATTGCAGTCTTCATGGGCCCCTGGGATGTGCATGTAAACAGGGCGCCGCTGAGTGGGCTCGTCAAGGAGGTCCAACGCATAAAAGGCGGACATACCCCGGCATTTTTAGGATCAGCAAGCAGGAACGATCAGAACAGGATATTGCTCGAGACAAATTATGGCGACATAGAGATCCATCAGATCTCGGGCTCTCTTGTCAGAGATATAGTCTGCTATGTTCGTCCTGGAGACAGCGTTTCCAGGGGCGAGAGAATAGGCATGGTCCGCTTCGGCTCACGCGTTGAGGTTACAGTTCCCCAGAATTTTCAGACCTGTGTCGAAAACGGCGAAAAGGTTCATGCTGGCGAGTCGATAATAGCGGTGAAGTGCGAATGAATATCTTGAGTGTTATAAGGCTACCTGATCTTCTCTCGATCTTAAATGCCGCACTCGGCTTTGGCTCAATTCTGGCGGCATATCTCAATAGATCCGATATCAGTGTACTTCTCATAATTCTGGCGGCAGCTGCAGACGGCTTAGACGGGTTTCTGGCACGAAGATTCGGATCTGGACCTCTTGGCACAAACCTGGATTCCTTTGCTGATCTTGTTTCATTCGGAGTTGCGCCAGCAGTCTTTGTATTCATGGTATTCAGGCTATCTTGGATCACAGCGGCTGTTGGAGCTATTTATCTTGCCTGCGGAATGCTCCGGCTTGCAAGGTTTAATTTGTCGCCTAAGGGGGAGATATTCGAGGGTCTTCCGATACCTCCTTGTGGGATTGCCGCATCCGCAAGCGTTCTCCTGGGCTGGCCTGAGCTCACTCTGGCATTGATGATTGTGCTATCGGCGCTCATGATAAGCAGCATCCCATACCCCAAGGTCCGCAGCCTGTCGGCTATTGCTTCATTGATTCTGATTTGCCTGATAATTGTTGCTGCAGTTTGGGTCGTAAAGGGCGGAGATTATGCGGAAGTTCTGCCTTACTCTATCATTGCAACGATTGTAATATACATAGCAAGTCCGGTGGTGATGCAATTCCTTCGAAGAGAGAGATAGCTGCCTTTGAGGCAGGGATCAAGCTCGGCGCTTTATACCATCAGTTCGTGGGAGCGCCCGTAAGCCTTGAAACGGCTGCCAGCCTGGAGAGAGCTATCCAGAAGAGCATATCTCTCCAGCCATACGTGAAGTTCGTCAAAGTCAGCATCAATAGGGATATGCTGAAAAGGAATCTCTTTGGCTATGGGGAGCTTGAAGGCAGGATGATCGATGCAGAGGTTGAGATCGACTATCAGGGCGAAGTCGTCCGAGCCGGGCTAAAATACGATCCTGAAAAGAACTATCCATTAATGTACCTCCTTTAGTCCTCGTAAATTGTTCCTATATGAAACGTACTCTTATTTCAGGGCTATTCTATTAATATCAAACACAGCAAAGGCAAGCTATACTTATCTTCACTTGCCCTATAGATCGATAGGATAATCTATCAAAAGGATGATTATACGCTGGAAATCCATAGGTAGGAGGGCCCTAATGAAAAAAGCACAAAGCTATGCTGATATCATAGAGTGGTTGAAGACCTGCTTTCCTTCTCCAGTCTCCAACCCCATAATGGACGGCTATTTCGTACACACCATATCACATTTTCTGGATCATGTAGACAGCCTCAAAGGTGCAGCTCCAATCCTCGGGGCAAATGAGAGTCCTAAGTGCAGTCAGGATACTGAGGGCTTGATACAGGAGCCTTCTAACGCGAATTCTATCGCAAGATCCAATGCAAAAGGTCCATTAGACCTGGGCTCAATAGAAGAATTCCCCCAGGACACGAGTTCTGTAGAGGGTGTTACAGAGCTTCTGGCAGGCTACTTGAGAGGCATGACCATCTGGGCTCATCCCAATGCTCAGGTCAATGTCGTTCCACCTTCAAGCATTCCAAGCATCACGGCCTTCATTGCAGCAGCCATTTACAACCCAAATATAATCTGGGATGAATACTCCGCCTTGTTTGCCCAATCTGAGATAGAGGCAATCTCAATGCTTTCTTCTCTGGTTGGATATGATCCGAGCCGATCAGGAGGCATATTCACATTTGGCGGCACTGGCACGATCCTTTACGGCTGCAAAGTGGGGCTCGAGAAGGCACTGGGAGGCAGAGGCCAGGTCGAAGGAATCAAGGAGGATGTGAAGATCGTGGCATCCCTATCATCTCATTACTCTCACTTTAATGTGGCATCCTGGCTCGGCATCGGAACGAAGAATCTGGTTCTTATCCCGACAAACCAGCAGAGCGAGATGTCGCTTCCGGATCTTGAGTACTACCTGCGCCGAGCTTTCGAGGAAGGGACTAAAGTAGGAGTAATACTTGCAACTATGGGCACAACCGATGCCTTCGGCATAGATGATCTCGCAGCCATAGTCAGTTTGCGAGATAGGCTGGCGGCAGAATATGAGCTGCAGTGCTCGCCCCATATTCATGCTGATTCGGTGATAGGATGGATCTGGTCGGTATTCAGGGATTACGACTTCGCAAACAACCCGCTGGATTTCCGTTCGTGTACTCTGCAATCTCTCCAGAAATCCGTTCAGCGTATCGGCAGCCTCTCCAAGGCTGATAGCCTGGGAGTGGATCTCCATAAGACAGGCTATGCACCCTATATCTCCAGCGCTTTCCTTGTCAAGGATCGCGCCGATCTGACTCTCCTTTCACGTGAGCCCGACAAGATGCCTTACCTCTATCAGTTTGGTCAATATCATCCTGGAATCTATACTCTTGAGAGTTCTCGCTCCGGAGCTGGGGCGCTTGCAGCTCTGGCCAATATGCATCTCATGGGCAAGCAAGGCTACAGGGCGCTTATCGGCCATAATGTGGAGATGGCTGAGCTATTGCGCGAGAAGCTTGAAAAGCATAACTTCATTCGAGTCATCAATGAGGGAAATGTTGGCCCAGTCACTCTCTTCAGGGTCTATCCCGATAAGATGGATGCAAAAGAGGTTTTTCTGCGAGAGATGAATGATCCCCGATATAGAGAGTATCTGCTTGAGCACAATGAGTTCAATAGAGAGATCTTCAATGTGGTTCACTCCAAATCCATGACTGGTGAAGGAGTTCTGCTCTCCTGGACAGATGCATTCCTTCACGCCGACTATCCATATGGTCCGCCAATAGCATCACTTAAGTCGTTTATAATGAGCCCATGGACGAACGAGGAAGCAGTAGATATGGTTGTCAGAGAAGTTGTGGAAGCCAAGGACAGGCTCCAAGATGTAATGGGCTTCTGATTTGCGAAGTGGCTGATAGATGATAGTAAAATGATTGCCTTTATGCTATTTTTTTATAAATTGCATCCCTTCCAGCGAGCTCAAGGAGGCTTTCTGGCAACTACAACGATCGAGTATGATCCGTCCACATCCTCAACAGTCGGATATGCCACAATGTATGACAGCAGCCGTACAATCTCAGGAGAATGCATCTCAGGAACATCGGAAAGCCTTCGCTTGATCAGCCCGGCACTTGATAGCTGCTGCTCCCTTTTTAGAAGTGTATAAGACCAGGATTGTCCCAATCTATATACTACTTTCATCCCATTGCTCTCTATCATTCTGCGCAGCGATCCAAAATTGAACAGCTGCTTATGACATCTATTTCTTGGAAGGCATGCAACAGTGCGGGGCTCAGATAATACATTGGGAACTGAACAGATGAGGAAGCCGCCCGGGCGCAAAATTCGGGAGAACTGAGAAATCACCCTTTCCGGATCAATTAGATGCTCAATTGTCTCGAAGCTGGCAACAGCATCAACGGATCCATCCTCAACATAGGGCATCAAATCATCATTATCGAGATCCTTCTGAAGGAATCTGATATTTGGATCATCGACCCTTTTGGATGCAATCTTTAACGCCTCAAGGCTATTATCGATGCCAATAATAGTCTTGGCTGCTCGCTTCAGCTCTGTTATGCCATAGCCTGTTCCACAAGAGATATCAGCCACGATATCAGGTCTATATTGCTTAAGGAAATCGGCGGCAAAGATGTAATGGGATAAATGCTCTATCTTCATCCACAGATGGACATCCAACTCATCAAAGGGATCTACCTGATCCCAGCCGAAGTCATCGCAGGCGGGATTATTTCTTTTCATTTACTCGAACTCAATCGTTCCAGGCGGCTTGGGCGTTATATCATAAACGACTCGTGCTACCGTTGGTATCTCTCCAGTTATCCTGCTGGAGATATATCTCAGAACATCCCAGGGCAGCTCCATCACATCTGCTGTCATTGCGTCTCTGGATGATACCGCTCGTACTGCAATCACCCAGCCGTAGACTCTATTATCTCCCTTTACGCCCGTCGCCTTTCCGAGGATTGCCGCAAACGCCTGCCAGGGTCCGAACTTCATGACCTCCTCCTCGACGATTGCATTGGCCTTTCTGACAACCTCAAGCTTCTCTTTGGTGACCTCTCCGACGATTCGTACAGCCAGGCCAGGCCCAGGATAAGGCATCCTCTCGCTTATTTCTACCGGCAGGCCGAGCGCCCTTGCAACATCCCTTACCTCATCCTTGTAGAGTTCGCGAATAGGCTCAACCAGGCATTTGAACTCCATCCTGCTTGGAAGACCGCCGACATTGTGATGTGATTTGATGCCGCCCTCAGACTCGATCCTATCGGGGTAGATTGTTCCCTGAAGGAGTGTGTCACCGCCGATCTTTCGTGCCTCCTCCTCAAAGACCCTGATGAACGTCTCGCCCACGATCTTTCTCTTCTCCTCGGGGTCTTTCACGCCCTTGAGAGCCTCAAGGAACCTGTCTTCAGCATTTACTCTGATCAAACCGATATCCTTGAATAGCGTCTCTATTCTATCCGATTCGAACTGCCTCATCAGCCCGGAATCCACATAAACAGGAACCAGCCTGTCGCCCAAAGCACGGTGCGCGAGCATTGCGCAGACAGAGCTATCTACGCCGCCGGACAAACCTATGATGGCTCGTCCTTTCACATCGCGGCGTATCTCCGCAACCGCGTCATCAATAAAACGCTCAGCATTCATGGCCATATACCAGAGGCCGGTTCTGAGGATAATAGGCTTGCGGTTATGCATTAAGATAGAGCTCATATGAAGTGTACATGAAAAATAGTAATTTAAATAATCACGAGCAAAGTAGGTCTTGGCGGATAGGAGAGTGGGATCGCAACCGTCAGACCTCCCTGGGAGGACTTCTCTCCGGCCTCCCAACTCCAAATTCTCAGTCAGGACTTTCCGGGCAGCATGCCAGACAATCCTCATCCTCTTCATCGCTGCTTTCGCTTGTTCTTTCCAACTTCGCCCTTGCCTTGCTGGTTGTTGTGAAGTCTCCGAGAAAACGCTCGATATAAACATTCTCCTCTAAACGCGATATATGCTCCCCAAAGCCGGAAAAGCTCGAAACGGTATCAAAATAGGAGCTCGACTTGCTCAGATATGCCTGTGAGTCCAGATCGAGATACTTTCCTTCGGCATAATCCTCACTCATTATCATATCCTTTGCTTTATCTTCGCAGAAGATGCTTGCGTACCAGGTTCTATCAAATAACCCATTCAGCAGAGCAGGCGAAGTATTTGTCTTATAAGGAGATCTGCCGGCATTTATATCGCGAAAAGCGTAGATCCTGGTAGACGAATAGCTAAGCTGCTCCTCAGAGTTATAAAACCCTGAGCCGTGCTCTCTGAACGCGATAGTCGATCCTTCAATTGATCTGATCACAGTTGAGGCAGAGGCAGTTATGTTGAATTTGCTTGATACGATATTGACGGTATTTGTGACTGTAAATCCAACTAGATCAGTCGTTAGATGGCCTCTTGATGAGGCATAACCTATGCCTGAAACCCGGCCGTCTATATCTGCCTTGCAGCTTATCTTTCCAGTCCTCACCTTAACTTTAATCTGGCCGTGCTTTCCAGGCGGCAGGTTGCGTATCGTCCAGACATTATTCGAGCCTGCATCCGGCATGAGATCTGCGCTTACAAAGAGGGTTCTTGGATCGTAGTTTTCCCTTATCGTGATATCAAGCGGTTCAAGAAAATTGTTGCCGTAGGTTATTATATACGTTATCTCACTGCCGGGACTGGCTGATTTGGGGGCTGATTTGGCCGACTCCTTTTCCAGGGGCTCGAAGCTTATGATACTGCCGCCGATCTTTATGTAATCGATATATGCAGTTGTTGTACTGGCTGCAGGGTCCTTATAAATAGTGATGTAGAGTCTTACAGCCTTTTTGCCGCTCAATGCCTTTCGACAATCCTCGAAGCTTCTGGTGCCGAAGCTGTCATCTCCATACTTCTCATAGCTAAGCACAGCGCCGTCAAGCTCGCTCCACACTTCCGGCTGGACACCAATCTCGGACCAGGCATTTTTGATTGTGCGCAGCCTGACATCATTTGAGCTGCCGCTGTTATAGTTATCATCGCCGTCTCCGTCCAGGAATATCTCTATCTGGACATTTCCGTCGCCTGATATGGGATCTACCTGCATGCTCAGGCTATCCAGCTCATCTATAGGTATGGGCTCATCCATGTAGACCATAATTCTCGCATAGCTTCCGGCATTCTTCACAGAGAGCCTGGCGGAGAGGGAGCCGTGAAAACTCTCCTCACCGGTGATCGCCGAATCTGAGTACTTTGTTTTGCTTAATCTATAATCCAGGTCGGTCATGCACGAGCCCATGGCTATCAGCGAAAGAAGCAGAGATATCAGGTATAGCATTGGCAAGCCGCGCATAAAGCAATGATAGCATTACTACTACAAATACCCTACTTATGATACTGATGATAAGTACGTAAATAATAAATTGTGGATTTTATAAATTTGATCCGACAGCGAACAGATAGGAAACCTCATTTGGACGGACCAAGATGGACATACCACACCATAATCTAGATCTTATCTATATCACATTTATATGAAAAATAAGGCTTTAACCTTCAACGATGCTATGCTATATTGGCGAGTAGGAGAGTGGGGATCGCGCCATTTTCAAGTGGGAGGATTCTCCTCCCTCCCATTTCACTGTTAACTCTATGAAACTATCTTCTCCTGGTTATGATGGAGATTACATCACAATCAGAGAGCGCATGGTCAAGTCCGACCGACTGGCCAGGAAACTTCGCGCTCTCTCCCCAAACGAGGGCATATCTGAAGAGATCCACGAAATCGCGGTGCAAATGCTCGCAGACCGACTTTACTGTGCAGCCGTCCAATAATACCAGCGGCTCATTCATATCCGCCTTTTCTCCCTTGGGCTTAAGGTATACGCGGATGAATCCAAGCGTATTATGGACCGCCTCCTTCAGCTCTTCAATCCCAAGACCGGTGGCCGCCGAGATGGGCAGATAATCTCTTTGAATTGTTCCTCTAATCTTCTCATCTGCGCCCGGGTAATTCAGGTCATATTTGTTTATGGCTACAATGCTCGGTATGTAAACTCTGTTTCCGGCAAGAAAATCAACGAGGCCATCTGCATCGATATCCTCTCGAACTGTGACGTTCGCATTCATGATGCCGTACGCCTGGATGATCTCTGCGATCTCTTTCTCCGTCATCTTTGTCAGCTGGACAGTGCTTCTAACGATTAAGCCACCCCGGGTCTCCTCTGTAATGTGTACATTGGGCGGCTGCTTATCCAATCTAATGCCGGCATCGTAAAGCTCTCTTTCCAGGATATCGAGCCTGTAGTTGAAAACATCTCCCAATAGAAGTATTAAATCCGCAGCACGAGCGGCTGTGATGACCTCGCGGCCCCTGCCTTTGCCTTTCGCAGCGCCCTTGATCAAGCCCGGCATATCCAGGATCTGAACCTTTGCACCTTTATACTCCATTATCCCTGGGATAACCTCAAGCGTGGTGAAATTATAGGCTGCAACCTCTGAGTTAGTTCCAGTCAGCAGGTTCAGGAGACTCGATTTTCCCGTGGATGGAAAGCCGATTAAAGCTACGGTCGCGTCGCCTGATTTCTTGATATAGTATCTACGGCCGCCTCCGCCGCCCTTGATCTTCTGAAGCTCAAGCTGAGCCTTCAGCTTCGCGATCTTGGCCTTGATCTTGCCTAAATGATGCTCTGTAGCCTTATTCTTCTGAGTATTGAGGATCTCCTCTTCCAGTGCCTTAATCTGCTCCTCGATTGTTGCCATTTATCATCCTGTCCCGGTCCGGACTTCCAGATCTGCGAGCTCTGGGAGCCCAATTGACCTTAATGGGAATGTTATCTTTGGTGCTCACCCTTTATAAGATCTGGGGCTGCGGCCAATAGCAAGTTCCAATAAAGCCGATGAAATGCAGCCTTTCAATATCGTTATCATTATATAACATCACTGCTGGCGCTATTTGAGCCTCGCGAAGCCATCAGAAAATTTCGCTTTGATTCGGTGCATCTTTTGTATCCCGCGGTTTGCCCCCGGAAAATGCTCAATCAAGTTATATCGGGCTGATCTAACCCCTACATGAAAAATAGAGCTTTATCTGTGGGTAGACTAGGGTGGGTATGGCGATAGTGAGTGGGGTTATCGCCATGTCCAGAATGTCCGCTCTGGCGGGAGGGTCAGTCCCTCCGGCCTTCCCGCCTGCTTCGGACTAAGGCTTCTGGATCTAAAGCTGATTCAATAGGGTAGGTATGTGGGGAAGTGAAAATGAGAAGTTTAACTGTATTGGCTTTGTTGCTCTTGCTGATATCCTTGGCATCTGCAGGCAATGTGGTGAAGCAAAGCATCAATATGGCAGGCAGTGGCCAGGTCAGCCAGAGTGCTGCTAATGCTGCCGTAGTATCGGGCAACAACAACTATATCACTCAGGGCGTCACTCAGGCAGCCCGCGGCAGCCAGATAACCCAGAGTGGAGCGAATGCCGTAGTAGTAGTAGGAAACAATAACAGGGTTTCTCAGGGCGTGAACCAGCAGGCGTCAGGAAGCCAGATCACTCAGAGCGGTTCCAACGCGTTAGCGGTTCTGGGCAACAACAACTATGCCGATCAGCAAGTCGCCCAGGGAGCCTATGGCCAGAATATATTCCAGAACGGCTGGAATACAGGCTCTATTACAGGAAATAATAGCGTGCTTATCCAGGGAATGCTTGCCTATGCACAGACGTATGCGAACAAAACAAACCAGACTCTGGGAAATACAGCATACATGACAGGCTCCTACAACCAGGTCAACCAGCAGGCAGCGGGTATAGTTGTGGCAGGCAGGAGCAGCTCGCCGGTAACTCAGACAGGAAGCAACTTCGGCCAGTCCATCGATAAGAACTACAACCAGTATGATCAGAACATGAACTTCAAGACAAGGGCGGGCCCTGGTGCCAATGTGATGCAGTATGGAACTAATGAGGTCAGGATAGGGCCAACATAAATTAGGCCCTCCTTATTCTCTCTTGGCTTAGATCTTTATTACAATGGGAGCGCAGAGGATCACAAATACCCTGACCTTCAGGTTGGGGATGAAGTGAACCCTCGCCTGGTTTTCATTTTTCTTAGATTGATTAACAACGACTATCTGGAAGCCAAAAGTAAAGTTACGATTATTCAGAAGGCCCTCCTAAAAGTGCATGAGGTTCAATAAATCCCTTTGTGCCTTCACATGAAAAACATTAAGAAAGGAGGATGTAGCGGTCACCCTGACCCCTCCATCAG
>JBHGAU010000006.1:0-67665 GCA_041946675.1 Methanotrichaceae archaeon
TTACATCTCCGGCCTAAAGACCGAAGTTTTACGCCCCTCTGCGCTCCCCTTCTCTATAAATCATTCTATGATCTTCCTGAAGCTCGCAGAAGCGATTATGAACATGGCAATATCGAAAATAGCTATGGCTGCAATATCGGGCATAAGGTTAGTAAGATCTCCGTTGATCATGAGACCTCTCACTGCATCTACTGCATACGTTAAAGGATTAAATACCGCAAAATACTGCAGGGCCTGCGGCATCAGCTCAATCGGATACAGAGCGTTGCTCGCGAAGAAGAGCGGCATAATTATGGCCTGACCTATCCCCATAAATCGCTCTCTGGTTTTCATGATAGATGCTACCAAAATAGATATTGCAGCAAACCCACCGGAAATAAAGAACAGTATTAAAAGCGCTCCTAAAAGATGCAACGGATTGAGTATGATTTTCACCCCTGCAAGCATTGCAATTGGCAGAATTATCAGGGCTTGAAAAACCGCTCTGACCCCAGAGGCTATTGATCTGCCTGTAACTATAGTATATCTTGATGCAGGTGCCACAAGAAGTTTCTTCAGAGTACCAGTTTCCCTTTCCCAAACTATCGTGAGACCGTAAAACACTGAAACGAATATAGTGGATTGCAGTAACACGCCAGGAGTGATATAATCCAGGTAAGGTATCCCGTCAGTAGGTATAGCTCTGACATGACTCATGACTGTTCCGTAAACTATCAGCCATAAAACCGGTTGAATAGCCCTGGTATACATCTCTGTTCTATCATGTCTAAGTCTCCTTAGCTCAAGTTCTATCATGGCAGACAGTTCTCTCAGAAGATCCTTCATTACCATAGCTACACCCCCTCGCCTGCAGCCTCATCGCTGCAGCATTTTACCGAATGCATGCTTCCGGCATACTTTAGGAAGACGTCATCCAGGGTCGGCCTTATCGTGGATATCTTCTTCACAGAAATTCCACTGGTCCTTAAAATTTCCATGATGTCGGGAAGTGCAGTCTCAACATCATCAACAACTACGTCCAGCTTCGAATCCCGGATGTCAACATTGCCTACAAAACTTAAACCTCTGATCCTATTCAGGACATTCTCGTCAACGCCATGAGTTCCCAATGTGAATTGGATGACTTCCCTTCTGAGAGATTGTTTAAGCTCACTGGCAGTTCCGAACTTAACCATCTTGCCTTTATTGATTATGGCTATCTTATCGGAGTAAAGATCTGCCTCATCCATATAATGCGTATTAAAAAATACAGTTGTACCGCACTCCCTCTTGAACGATGTCAGGTTCTCCCAAACCGCTTTTCTGGCAGAAGGATCCAGACCAATGGTAGGTTCATCCAAAAACAGAAGCTTGGGCTTGATGATCATAGCGCTTGCAATTTCAAGCCTTCTAACCATGCCGCCGGAATATGTTTTCACGAGGCTATTTGCAACTTCATTTAATCCCATACTTTCCAGAGCATCCCAGATGACTCTGTTCATGGTGTTTGAAGGAATGCCGTAAATCTTGGCATATATGAGAAGGTTCTCAAAACCGCTGATGTCATTCCAAACGCTAATCTCCTGCGGCACGTAAGCGATGATCTTCCTGACTTCAGCATCATCCTCAGCAGCATCCAATCCGAAGATGCGCGCAATGCCTGAGGTGGGCTTGAACTGCGTGGTTAAGATTCTCATTAAGGTTGTTTTTCCCGAGCCGTTAGGGCCTAAGAGAGCAAAAACATCCCCGGCATTAACCGTTAAATCGATATTATCCAAAGCTTTAACTCCATTTGAATAAATTTTTGAGAGATGTGAGACTTCAATCGCAAACATTGTAATGAACCTTGGCCTTTAATCCATTAAATTCGCTTCCGAACAATAGGGTAATTGAAATGAGCAATACATACATCTTTTGCTAGGAGCAATCTTTTGCTAAGAACAGAGTCATATTTCTTTACAAAAAATTCAGGCTTGGCCCCTGAGACAACCATTACATGGGATCAATGCGATTGAAGAGATTATCGGTAAGTTTATTCATATGCCAAATGGAAAAATATTGGAGATCCTGCCCCTTGGTTTGCTTCAAAGCTATTTGGACATATCAGGATGCGCTGATAAGCCAGGCGATCCCTGCCTGAAAGAAGGTCTGAGGTAGGATACTGCGGCCGCAACCAGAGTTACGGCAAAGGATACCAAAAATGCCTCATGAGTGCCCATTTCGAAATCTGCCAGGGCTTGCGGCGTGCTGCTCATACCTCCGCCGTAAAGAAAGACATGAAACATTATATCCATGGGTATCCGGCTGAGGACCAATGGGAATGCAATTGCAATGCTGAGCATCTGGCCGGTGTTCATCAGCATCGCATTGGTGCCTGCTGCTATTCCCCTCTGGCCCGGCTGAACAGAGGACATGATAGCATTCATATTGGGAGAGGCAAAGAGCCCCGAACCGCCGCCCATCAGTGCCATCAGCACGGCCAAAATCCAATACGGAGTAACGCTGACAATTGTGCTCAGGCCTGCCAGCCCTAAAGCAGATACTAAGAGTCCAGCAGTAGCCAGTCCCCTTGAGCCATATCTATCCGAGAGGTGTCCCGAAATCGGCCCTACAATCATGAAGGCCGCTCCAAATGGGGCCATCATTATTCCTGCCCAGAGCGGATCCTGGCCATAAGGTCCCTGAAGGAAGAAAATTAAGATGAACAGCACTGCTCCCCTTGCGAGACCATTCAGGGTGTTGGCTGCACAAGAATAGGCAAATAACTTGTCCATGAAGAGCTTAAAGTCGAGCATGGGTTGATCTACGCGCCTTTCTACGACAAAGAATGCAAGCAAGCCCAAAATAGCGCATACAAACAGGGCATAGACATAGGTTATGCTAATCAATGGAAAGGCTACCAGCGATACGGCCAGAAGAAGCGATCCCAGCCCGAGTGTAAAGGTAAGACTGCCCATCCAATCAAAGCGTTGGTTTGCTGCCAGACTAACAGGCTCCCGCAGCTTAAGGTAGCCCCAGATAGTGCCAAAGGCGCCTATTGGGACATTGATCAGAAAAACCCATTGCCAGGATATGGCAGTCAAGATCCCGCCTATGACCGGCCCAAGCAAAAATCCTGCTGCGAGTGCGATCTGATTCACACCTAAACCTAGGCCAATCCTCCCTTTTCGGAAAGCATCAGTTACTATGGCGGCACCATTCGTGAAGAGCATGGCGCCGCCAATGCCTTGGACTATGCGATATAGTACAAGATCCCAGCCATGGAATTGGGGTTGAGAGAAGGCACAGAGAAGAGATCCCAATGTGAAGATAGCAAAGCCCAAATTGTACAGGTTCTTGCGGCCAAACATGTCGGCTAAACGTCCAACTACAGGTACAAGGGCCGTGGTGATGAGCATGAAGCTCAGGATCACCCACATTATGGTTATGAAATCGGTATCTAAGTGGGTCAAAATCTCAGGTAGTGCGATGAGCAGCGCAGAACCCTGGACTGAAGCGAGAAGGGTGCCTATTGTAGTGACAGAGAGGGCAATCCATTCGTACCCCTGCCAATTTTCGCTATCATTATCCATACTTGAACCTCCGCAATCATTGCCTGATTGATACGTGGGTATCTTTACTCCTTGATCAACATATAGTATCCGTTTATAGGCATATCTGTGTGATCTCAATACTGGTATGAGTCTCAATCCCTCTTGGCAAAGGTCAGGGTAGAAAGTAGATTGGCATCGATGCCTCTCGAAATATGCGGGCCTTGATGACTTTCAAGCATATGGGGACATAGAGATGAGACAGTCAGATCTTCAACTAGAGATGCTATTACTCAAATCTAACTTTCTCAAACCGTCTAAGCTCTTTCCTCCTCAGACATGCCAGTATCTTCATGCTCTCTGAAATGATTGAGTCACTCTTGACATTTGTGTACCAATATCAGTGTAGAGCTCACCTTTAAATTTTCATTCCGGTTGTTTCATTCAAATGTTCGCTATAAAAAGCAAATGAACTACAATCCCTAGAAAAACGCCTAAGGCCAAACCGATGAGTAGATTGATATTCCTTGCCATATTGACCCATCGCTTAATATCTTTTTGATCGGATATCGATGGCATCCGGTTCACTGCCAGGATGAACTTCTGTTCCTCTTTACAAACCACGCACAAGCGCCACCTTCAATATGATTAATGCAACCAACACCCCGGTTGAGAAGCCGCCGATCAGCGCCTTGAAGTTTGCGTCCTGAATTTTTTTAATCTCATTGCCGTGCCAAATGAGTATCTTATTCGCCTGTTCAATATCCACCTCTTCGAGCACTTTCAAAATGTAATCCGTGGTCATATATTCATCTGATTTTCCCTTCTTCAAGATGCCACCCCTTCCACGGACTCAGCCTTGTACTCTTCAAGCATGTTCTTAAGCTGCTCAAGCTCGTTTATCACGGCCCGTCGGATAACCGTGCCATCGCTCAAAAGATAGGCAATAAGGCCATCCATACGGACATGAATATCCTCTATGCTCATATCTCACCCTCCTGCATAAGCTCAGTAGAGTTAATTACATTAGGATTACCATTAGATATAACATCATAAAATTTGTTTCAATCCAAAGCTGTTGAAACGCATCCAGCCTGCAATAGCGGCACGCCTATGGCAGGTATGTCATGGCTATGGCAAAGAATAAGACCCTCCTTTATCTCCATCTGACAGCCTACACCAACAATTGCGCCAGGCTTGTGCTTCTTGATGATTCTCTTTATGAAGCCGGAGCCAGGAACAACGAAGAACCTATAGCCTAGGCCCTCTGCAATTTCCTTCGCCTTGCCGATATTGCATCGCCCGCAACTTACACACCTGATGCCCTCAGGGGTCAGCTTGGCAGGGCACTCCGTGCTGCGTGCACATTGAGGCATGAATATATATCGCTCATTATAAGGTATCTGAAGGAACTTCTTTCGATTAATGTAGTTTCTCAGACGAACGCTTACATCATCAACTATAGCATCATCTGCTCTCGCAAACCAGAATATAGCCTTGATCGCGCTTTCAAGAAGGCTGATGCTTATGAGCATCAACCTGGCCGCGAAGAAGTGGCCGGTCTTAAAGGAGTATAGAATCATCAATGCTCCGAACAGAGATAGAACAAGGACGATTACAGCCAGCATTATGGTTGCCTTTCCCACAAAGTAAAATAACTGATCCATGTACTCGATGATCATGCTCCAAACTTCCCGGTTCGCAATTTATAGAGAAGCAGGCAGAAGACCCGCTCACTTTAGGGGCATTTCGCTAACTCTTCGAGTTAACGAGAGTTACAATGTAATCGTAACAGGATGAATGCCGCGCTTCCCCATATTACTTTCACATCGCTCTCTACACCTATCTTGATTGTCATCTACAGCAAAAGCCGTTATGGCCATTACTTTCGGCCTACTATAGTTCGCTATAATGGGTTATTTTGGCTTTGCCTGTGTCATTTCCAAATGGCTTCTTTTCAATTTTTCAATTATTTTCTTTTCTTGCTCATAGGATTCACTGAGATTAGAAATACGTTCCAGCAGATATCCTGCTTTAGTTCCTCTTGCTTTCAGATCATTTTCAGTTCTGTCCAAAGCATCGCAAAAGATCTGATTTTCTTTACTAATATCATCTAGCGTTGCATTGTATATCTTTGAGTACAGCCACAAGTAGCCGCAGCACAGGTATCCGTATGCTTTTGTCTTGATTCCAGTTCCATCTATTTCAAACGCTGTAGTAAGTTCAATCGCCCTATTCTTGAGATACCTGTGAACAATCTCCAGATAATCCTCTTTGATTCTTGTATCGGCATCGATAAATGCCAAATATCTGCCAGTGGCAAACTGAGCTCCAAAGTTCCTTCCCTGCCAGATACCTCTCTTCTCTGACACGACTACCTTATCTGCATATCTACTTACGATCTCCGTAGTCCTATCCACACTTTTACCGTAAGAGACAATTATCTCACAGCGCTCTCTTGGAAAAGTCTGCCTTGAGATGGAACTCAGGCATTCTTCTATATAGTCTACATTATTTAGAGTTAGCACTATTACTGAGAATTCCATAATTATCATTCAATTTGGTCTCTTTTTAATTATATTCTGTCGGATTTGTTTTGACTTGATGCGATAACATGCATTGTGCGAACAAAATGGAACAAGCCTGCCGTCCGGCAGGGCATAATGTATTGCGCACCTCTCAAGCTTTTCCAAATCTATGTTATATAGATCCTGGAAATGCATTACCCCAATAAAGAGGGACCTGCTATGGAAATCGATCAGAGACTCCCAGCTTCCTTTTATAAATACGCTCAATATCATTTCCTTGAGATTCAGATCGCCTGGGAGCATGGATTCATCTATGAACCTTGGAACCTCTTTGATTATCCTTGCCTTCATCTTGAGCTTTCCAAGCATTGACCCGTTGAAACCTGTTACCTCCTGTTTGAGGTCCTCCAAGAGTCCTTCGACATCAAGGAATCTTGTGATAGGGATTAGGTGGCCGTTTTGGCAGTAGACGTAGGTCCCTGCACCGCAGCAGGGATGTGCAGTTAAAACAGGCTGCGGTATGCCAGTCTCAGCCTCCAGCAGATAGGATATCGGTTCTACAAACGGAACCGGATAGAAATCATCTTTGGATATTTCATTATCGGTCTGATCCTCCAGGAGGGCAAGGACATCTGGCAGAGTTATTCTCTTTGCAGCACGCATCTCCTGGTCGATCCTTCCAGCAAAGGAGACCGGCTGGTAGTTTATGCCCTTGATGATATCAAGGTTATTAGATGCAAATCTAACTATGTCTCCAATCTGGCAGTCATTTATGCCCTTGACCACTGTGGGAACCAACACTAGGCTCATATTCCCAGCTCGTCTCAGGTTCACTATGGCCCGAATCTTTTCAGGCAGAAGATTTCTACCCCTAATAGCCTCATAAGGCTGTGGTGTTACTCCATCAAACTGCAGGTAGACCGTAGATAGGCCGCTTTTCACAAGGCTCTCACACACATCCAGCCTGGAAGCGAGCATCAATCCATTGGTTGCAACCTGGATCTGGGCAAAACCCATCTTTTTTGCCAGAACTATCATATCAGGCAGATCGATCCTTAAAGTGGGCTCTCCACCTGAGAACTGAATAGCAGGACAGGGCACAGGCTCCTGATCTCTTAGAACCTGCATCATTGATGCGATCTGGCCTATGGTCGGATCATCATTATTACCTCCAGCATCGGCAAAGCATACCGGACAGGAAAGGTTGCATCGATTGGTGACATCTATGTTTCCCAAAAGTGTACCAGATTTATGGTTCTCGCATATGCCGCAATCAAAGGGACAGCCATAGAGGCTCTTGGATGATTTATCGATACGTGAGACCTTGGGCCAGTAACGCATGAACTTTCTGTAAAGGGCAGCGTCCGACCAGTAGATATCTTTGAAATCGCCATGCTCCTCACAGCACTTCTCTATCATCACTGCCCCATCCTCTTGAAAAATGCGAGCCCTGATGACCCTCAAGCAGACGGGGCACAGGGATGAGACAATCCGATCTTCAGATATAGAATCTATCGTACTATTCGAACTCATAGTTCTCAAGTCGTTCAAAGCTCATCACCCTTATCGGAATAGCTCTTTGGAGCGTTAACATCACAAACATTCAGAAGGCCATTTTCGTAGATAACTCTGGTTCGGGAGATCACATTGAAGTAACGCTGCCCAATTCCCGGATATTTTAACCATCCTACAAGGCAATCCCCGGGAAGAAGAAACGCCTTTCCAAAGCTCTCCAAAGCTGAACTCCTATAATCTATAGGTTCTCCAATGAGACCTACGACTGAGATTTTTAAAGCCATCTTTCCAATGGACTGACCAGTATAGCCGTCCAGAACTGTCCAATAGATGAACAGCATTACAGCGAGGCATTCAAGACTGGCTAAGCTAATTGGCTCTATATTCAAAATGGGCCGGATCTGGCTCAATAAAAGGTCCATGAGCATAACATCTATCACCCATGCCCAGAACCTATCCCTCCAACTTGCGGGCTTTAAAGTTCCTATCGCCATCAGATACGCTCCTGAATTAGCTTTTGTTTAGCGTTCACCTCAAAATGAAAAAATACGTGGGGAGGCTCATCCTTCAGGCAGTTTTTTTCTTCCATCTCCTATACATATATCCTATTACTAGTACAATCAGCACCAATACTGCTATTCCAGGCAGAAGCAATGTTTGAGCTGCAGGTCTGATAATGACAGGTATCTTCATGCTCTCTGATATCCCAGTATCTCCCTTGACGTCTGTGTACTTGATCTCACTATTGATGCCATAATCCTTGGGAGTTGCATCGGAATCGGTATCCACCCAGAACAGAACGGTTTTCTCTTCGCCGGACGCCAGATCGCCAATGTATGCCTGATCGTCCGTTGATGAGAATGGCTTGAAGATACTGAGCCTTGCCACAGCATCAGTGACGGGGTCCTCGCCTACATTCTTGTATGTGACCTCAACAGGCCCTTTCTTCTCGCCTACACTCAGCGTGGCATTGGCCTGAGTTATCTCAAAGTCTGCAGCCTTTTTGATATATACCTGTATAGGGATCGTCTGGTTGGCGTGCTGATACCAGTAGGATGTCTGGTAACCAGAAAGCTGACTTGTCTGTGGATCAATGCTGTTGGCATACACCTCTACGTTGTACTGATAATCGTAATTCAGCTTAAGCTGCAGGAGATATACACCTGCAGGCGCATGATTTGCAATCTTTATGGTATATTTCAGCGGTGCTCCGGCCTTCTGGCCTGATTGCAAAGATTGAATTACCTGGTCTCCTGACTGGACTTCAATCTGGGGTGTATTTGACATAAGGGTGCCAGTTATTGCGAGAGCAGTAGTCCTTGCAGCCTCAAGCTTTTGCTCCTGGTTAGCTAGAGCATACTCGGTAGGCGTATCTGCCTTCTTATCCTGCTTGAATCCCATGATCTTTCCGTTGTTCGTTAGATCAATGTAGAGATCTACTGTGTTCCCACGATCGAACTCGTTTGTTCCGCTGATCTGAGCGGAGAACAGGGGTCCTCCGTAAGTCCACCAATAATTATCAAGCACATTTGGTGGTATGTAGTTGTTCGCAGTCTCTTCGGGCGATTGGTAGGTCGTGTCTGCCTGTGCAGTCATCAATGATACTGCTAACATGCAGAGGCAAAAAGTAAGCTTTAACTTCAATTTTATTCTCCTCTTGCATTCATAAGTTTAAGGAATTTCATTAGCTCGTACTTTGCGTTCTCCATTGTTTCGCGTCTGAGCTCCATGTTGATCATCAGCACAACGAAGACCGTGAAGGTAGTGGTGAGGGCGAAAACCACCGACAGAACAGTCACCAGACCAAAGTTGCTGAGTATGTTGAAGGGAGATGCGATCAAAGCGGCAAATCCGAAGACGACAGTCATTCCAGACGCCACCAGCGCTGAACCGATGCGGTTGGCAGTGATTCCCAGGGCCTCGTAGGGATCGCCTATATTGTTCAACTCCTCATAGAAACGCTCCATCATCAATATGGCATACTCGGACCCTACGCCCAGCACCAGTGCACCCAGAGTAGCGGTGAGGGGAGTGTATTTGATTCCTCCAAAATACATGACCCCACCCATCCATCCTATGACCACTAGCATGGGCAAAACAGGTAGAAGAGCTTTAATGGGGTCTCTATATATGGCTAGTAGCAAGATGAAGATCAATACCAAACCCAAGAGTGACATCTCCACCCTACCGGAAGTCAGAGCCGATAAGAGTGTGGCCATAACTACTAATTGGCCAGTCTCAGTTACTGAGACACCTGGTGGTGGGGTCATCCAGGCCAGGTCCTTATCGTACTCCTTCAGAAGTCGGTCTATCCCATCCACGCCGAGGTTTGTCTGGGCATCACCTATGTTTAAAGCAATGACCGCTAAGTCGTGACCATTTAAGTAAGAATCTCTGACAGATGCTGGCAAAGAGTCGATAATCTCTCTTATTCTGGTTTTATCGTCAGGTATCTTCCCGCCATTTGCCTGTTTGATATATGTGGCTATGCTTACTGCACTATTGATCCTATCCCTGTATCTGAACATGTAATTGCCGAAATCATCCATCCATTTCAGAGTGTTTGGGTCTGTGATGTCGTCCGCCTGGACCAGGAACTCAACTGAATCAGTACCACCAAAGATGTTCTTCATGTGGTTAAGATCTATCAAAGGCGGCAGATCCTGAGGAATATAATTTTTCGTATCCGTCTCAACTGGGACCATGGCATCGAAGTAGTTTCCCATCAAGGCCAGGATCAGAGCAATTGCCAGCACTCCCCATGACCTGTTGATACAGAACTCAGCGACTCTCGTCACACGCATGCCGATTGCTGAGCCGTCGTCAGGACGTGTCTTGTCTCTCGTTTTCCTGGGTATCCGCCCTTCCATGCCATGAAGAATAGTCACGCCCACAAAAAGGGCAGAGAGATAGCACATGATTAGACCGATGATGCAAAGCATTCCGAAATCCCTAATTATTGGAACAGTAGAGCTTAAGAGGGCAGTAAAGCCTGCCTCGGTCACTACCAGGGCGATGATTACGGGTATGGCCACGTGGTTAATGGTATTGATTGCAGCTTCGACTGGAGGTTTGCCTTTGGATAGCTCCTCATCGATCCTGTTGTGGAACTGAATGGCATAATCTATTCCGATACCTATCAATATGGGAAAGGCCGCAAAGGAGACCATTGTCAAAGGTATATGCAGGATGCCCATGGCGCCGAAAGTCCATATTATACCAAGGATGACTATGGGAATAGGAAGGAGGGGCCAACGGACATGTCTGAAGACCAATAGCAGGGCTATTATCATCAGTATGCCTGCTAGGGCAAGAATCATGCCATTGCTTGAGTTCATCAGGCCAACAATCGCAGCCTGGAAAGCAGGATCACCAGTAACGGTTATGCCATAGCCTGCAGGAAAACCGACAAACTGAACTTCTGACTGGACCTCGGCGAGCAGCTCATTCCGCTGTGTCTCTACCAGATTGGCAGGCTCCTGTACCACGATCATAGTATGCCTGCGATCGGGCATGAGACCATTCACAAGGGTTGGGTTAGAGCCGGCAAGGAGCTCGTCTATCTTCTCCTGGGATGGGATCTGCCGGATGCCGCTGCTTTGATACTCTGCATCAGCCACCATATCGGCCACGCTCTGGACACCTACGACATTGTGCACCGTTTTCATATGATCGGAGAATCGCAAATCTGCTTCCAGAACCTCTCTTTTGGCCACATCGTCGCCCTCCATCAGCACTACAATGGAGAGTTTATTGAAATTATCCTGATACAAATGGCTGTATACTTGATAGAGTTGTGAATCCTTGCTGACAAAGCTTTCTATATTCATGCCCTGCGATTCTACCTGCTGAGCATAGTAAAACGATAGTATGGTTATGAGCACTGCTATGGCTATGATTCTTTTGGGATTATTTGTGACCCACATCCCAAGTCGTTCCGTATATTTCATACAGGCTCCGCCTTTTTTCAGATTTCATTGGATGAATCGCTAACCTGAGAGGCGTTCAATTTCATCGAAGTATCCTGAAGATATATACCTATCCCTTTTCCATGAGAAAATATTGGAAATTAGAACATGGAAAATCAGATATGGCTAAAATTTTCCAATAATCTCTGCAAAAACACGGAATAACTTAGGTTAATCGAATTCGATATTATTTATCACATTAAGTGCAAAATCTGTGCCTTTAAAAAATTGGAGATATAGGATATATAAAATATATTAATATCTTTATTTAGTGAATCAATGTGCTGAGGCAAGCTAAACACATGCAACCAAATTAAAACTTAATCCTGGATGCTGTTCGCATCATTTTTCCTGAGAAGGGACGTCATCCCAGGGGTTATCATGCTCGCTGGAAAGGGTTCATCGAACGTCCTCAAGAAAATCTCCACTCTCTCCACATTCGGCAACATCTTTACTCCTTCCACCAGCCTGAGAAGATCAGCGATATCTTTAGACACCGCCATAACTAAAATATCGGAATCCCCTGTCGTCTTGATTACACATATTATGTTTTGCATTTTCTTTAGATGAAACATGGTCTCCGCTATTTCTTTACTGGTAATCATTAATAAAATGAGTCCTTTGTATCCGATCTTTTCAAAATTGACAGATATCATGCATTGATTAATGACCCCGTCTTTTCTCATTTTTTCATATCTTTTTCTGACTGTCTCAGGGGATATACCAAGCGTTAGTGCTATCCTTCGGAATGGAATTTGCGCATCATTTACCAATTCACGCATAATATAGCAGTCAATTTCATCCATTCTTTTTGTCTCCTGAAAGGTCAAGATTCTCGAAAAGGAACTGAATATCCTCGATCAGGATTACTGTTGCTATCTTCTTTATCCCCAGTTGTCTCCTTATTGCCTCTTTTGCGAGATCCAGCTCATTAACACTCGTAACTGTCATGATGGCAAGTATGTCGCACATGCCAATTCCTTCGATGCACATTAAAACATCTGGCTGCTGTCGGACAAACTCGACGATATCATCCTTCTTGGTATTATCTACGGTGATCTCCATACAGACCGCAAATCCACTACCTAATATTCCCGAATTGAATAGAGTCGTCGCTCCTGCGATTACTCCACTTGATTTTAGATTATGAATCCGCTTATGTATCGCATTGGTAGAGAGGCCGCAATCCTCAGCGATGCTACTTAGACTTGTTCGTGCATCTTTTAGCAACGCCTTTATGATCTTGGCATCAATTTTATCCAGCTCGACTTCGGCGCTCAAAGGGCTCATATTCTGATAATAGGAGGATGCTATAAACTATATAAATGATTTGTGCAGATGATCGAGGTACTTGGACTGTGCACACTCTAACAGAGAAGTAAAATATTTTTCACGCTTTCAGAAAATAATGGAAACATTTAGCTGACATGAGTTCTTTATGTTATAATTTCTAATTTTATTGCGAAACTTAGCATAACTATATATCTAAGATATAATGAATTCCATTAAGGGTTTGTATAGGCGTCAAATTGCTTTATCTACCCATGTGAATTAGGCAGTTTGGGCATCGAAATATAACCCTAGCAGGCGAATAGAGATTCAAACATCAATAAGCTATAAAGAGCGGAGTGAGGTTAGATGTTCTTCACAGATGATATCATCCTCAGATCTCTTGGGGTGTCCTTGCCACCTGGACTGGACATGATTGGAACCATAGAGGAAATACAGAAACTAGCTCATAAGGAGATGTATAATCCAGAAAAAATCAAGGGGCAGATTAAGGAGAACAGGTTGCTTTACGAATTCGGAGAGCTGACACGAGAGGAGTACGAGCGGACGAATGCAAAGCTAATGCAAAATCTCAGGATGGCAGAGGAAGCATGAATGGTATCTCTTGAGAAAGATTCAGACAATGGGCTGGCCGGTGCAATTGACAGGATATTAGACAAGGGATTGGTGATCAATGCAGATATCACTGTGTCTGTGGCAGGAGTTGAGCTGCTGGGCATCAAGGTTAGAGCTGCCCTTGCTTCCTTTGAAACCGCTGCAAAATACGGCCTGGAGTTTCCATCTGGAACCAATTATGAAACTGCTGCGTGGAAAGAAACTCTGACGGCAAAGGAGGAATGCCCGCAGTGCGGCAAAAAAGTGCCTGTAGACGAGCTGATGAACGAGTGCTGCCCATGGTGCGGGTGGACCAGCGCACTGGCAAGGAAGAGAGAGAGGGCTGTGGAGATGCCAGTGATTATAAAAAATAATTATGGAACCTAAAAGAAATACAAATGCAGGACTTGTGGATCTCCTGGATAGGGTATTGGATAAAGGGCTTGTACTGAATGCAGATATGCTCATCTCTGTCGCTGGAATACCTCTGCTTGGCCTGAATCTAAAAGCAGCCCTCGCCGGAATGGATACTATGCTCAAGTATGGCATATGGAAGGATTGGGATGCTGCCCAGAGGGCATGGGCAACTGAAGAGCGAAGACGATTGGAGATTGACAAGCTGCCCTTGCAGGAAGGCGAAGATATACTCTTGAGTACTTTTGGCACTCACTGGTACTCTAATGGGATTTATCAAAGCTGGCGGCCTGGACATATCTATGTCACGAACCGGCGCATATTAGTCTATAGAAGGGTGCCGGCAGAAATTTTATTCATGGCTTATTATGGGGATATCGAGGGCTTTGCGATGGAGAAGAAGGCGAACATCGCAAAGAAGGAGACCGATTATCTATGCATCATGCTTAAAAGCGGTTCCATCGCAAAGCTGCATCCCACAGATGCCTATGCTGTAAAAGATGCTGTCGTTGATGAGATGAACCGGCTTGGGTTTTCCTGCAGGAAAATGTCTGCTTCAGTTATGGATGAAAATGCAGATAAATTCTTGAAGAAAGGCGAGAGGCTCGTGCATTGCGAGAAAATGTGGCATCTTGTGGAGACATCAACACCAGGTGGCATATCCAAAGTGACTTGGAAAGCAGGCGGGCTGTATATAACATCTGAGAGAGTGTGCTGGTGGCATGACTTTGATGAGCGCATTGCATTTGAGTTATCTCTTGAAGACATTGTAGCAGTGGGCATTGAGACAAGAGATCTGGGAGGCTTGGCAAGCACAAGACCTGCTATCATAGTTTCTCATCGAGGAGGAGATGCCTGCTTTTCAGGTGACGACGATTCAATGGAGAAAATAGTTGAAGTGTTAGGATCAAAAGCTGATGAAGCAGAAGAGACGGAAACATGCCCCTCGTGTGGAGCTGAAGCACCTGAACAGGTGTTTCTTACCAAGGGTTGCCTGGCATGTGGGTGGATCAGTCCAAGAATAAAAAGGCTTGTTGCATAAGCATATATCGGAAATCTTTCAGGCAAATGAGAATGGTTGAGATAACTAGGAAGTGAGATATTGGGGAAGAAAAAGAGAGGTCTGAACTTCTTAGGAATTGATCCGACACTTGGAATTGGCGATGAGATACTGGATTATGCCGAATCAGAAAAAGGGCGACAGGATAAGAGCAATTACCATGCAGTCTGTCCCTCATGTGGAAAAAGGCAACTTAAGAATTGCCTTCTTGAGAGCGGTTGCTTCATCTGCGGGTGGAAAGGTGGAGCTAACGAAGTAGAATTGGCAAAGGTGAAAGAGGGATTCAACATTTCCGTGGGCCTAAACAAAGAATGTGCTGGCTACAAGATGAGATGCCCAAGATGTGGCGCTTCCCTGATAACTGAAGAGTTCAAAGGGGAAGGATGCTATATCTGTGGATATGGCAGAGAATAATAAATTTATGAATGATTTAGCTAAATGTATATCTGAAGATTTAAAAGAACAAATTATAGACCTGCTTATAAGCTGTTATGGAGAGAAGGAGATCGAGGGACAGACGGGATTCAAAATCTCAGAGCTAAAACAAGGATCCGATAAGGCTTTCTCCAAGCTCCTTTTGAGTTATTCCGGAAAGGAAGAACTGAGAAGTCTGATATGGAAGGGCTATGCTGAGTTCGGCTATGCCCTGAGGGGGCTCGGCATATCAGCGCCAGCGCAAAAGGATCTGATGGACGGGTGGGACGATAAAAGCAAAGCAATCCTCTGGCATCTTTATCAAAGAAGGCATGCAAACATAGTGGAGCTGAGCGAAGCTGTCTGCGCCTCTCACTATGATGTGCTGAGCAGGCTGGAAGATGTTATAATACCTGAATCGAGAAAGATATTGGGCGAGCCGATAGTGAAATTTGAACAGTCCAGGATGGATATAATAAGCGGCGAGAAGATCTGTTTTTCCTGGTGGATAGAAGACGAAAGTCCCGTATCAAATAATAACGTCGAACTGTTCCATGAGCGTGAAAGAATCCTCATAGTTGCAGGTTTGCCGGATATGAAGCTTCCCGATCAGATTGATGTGTCGGCCAGATTCAAGAATGGTATACTAGAGGTTGCCATCAAAAAATAATAGCTTGGATATGTATGGTGCTCAATATCGATGAGGATAACCTGAAGCATGGCGTACTGGGGCTTGTTGTGGCCCTTCTTGAGGTGATAAGAGATGCCCTTAGGATACAGGCTTTCAAGCGTATGGAATCCGGAATTCTAAATGATGAAGAAATGAACAGGCTTGGTGAGGCTCTTATGGAACTCGATATTGCAATAGACGAGATAAAAAAGGAGCAGGGGATAACTGAATCCGTAAAGGCTGTTCGGGACGGGCTGGATGAGATTGTAGATGATGTGGTCGATAGGATAGTGAATCCTGAGAGATGGAGGGATGAGGTAGAGGGGAAAAATGATCGATAACAGCAAGTTCAGAGAGCTAATTGCAGGGATGGTGAGAGAAGAAATTAAGGCGATGGCAGAGGAGACAAACAATATCGTAGCAGATGTTGTAAAAGCAGAACTCATGCCCGGACTTAGAGCTGCAATTAGAGAATCGATAGCAAAAGAGCTGGGCTATGCTAAATCCGACGGAAAATCTGAGTCTTATGTGAATGCTGCATCTAATGAATGTGCCACATTCGAAGGAAGAGGCAAAGAGAAGGCTGAGAAAGCAGTCTCTTCAGGAGAGTTATCTCTTCAAGCATCAACAGCTATGGAGGCCAAGGAGACAATTGATGCAGGAGATGATCAAGGCCTGTACCTTTACGGATTGGCAGATACAAGCGTGTCTGCAAGACTAGGTAAGATAGGGATTGATGGGTGCGAGGTATATACAATTCCGCATGAAGGAATATCTGCGATAGTTCATAATTCTCCATTGGAGCCTTACAAAAGCGATGACAATGAGACTGTGAAGATATGGGTTAAAGCGCATCAACTGGTGATGGATACTGCAGCCGAGAGGTTTGGCAACATAATGCCATTCAGCTTTGATACAATAATAGTGCCAAAAGATAACGCAACCTCAAAGGAGGTATTGCAGAGATGGCTATCGGATGAACACGATGAAATAATGAGGAAAATGGATAAGATAAAGGGTAAAAAGGAGTACGGAATTCAAATATTTTATATTCCTTCTGTGTTTGGCAAGAGGATTGAGCAAAAAAGCGAAGAAGTGGGATGGATAAAGGAGGAGATGGCGTCGAAGCCTCCGGGGCTTGCATATATGTATAAGCAAAAGCTTGAAAACGTAGTGAAGACAGAGCTGAATGCATCAATGGATACCTATTTCAAAGATTTTTATGAGAAGATAAGAACAATTGTTGATGATATCAAAGTCGAGAAAGTGAAGAAGGCCGATGATAATATGGTAATGATGATGAATCTATCAGTGCTTGCTGGTGATCAAAAAGCTCTCGGGCTAGCGTTAGACGAGATCGAGAGTGAAGAAGGAATTTCTGTTCATTTCACTGGACCCTGGCAACCTTATTCATTTGTATAAACCCTGTACAGCTTCTTCACGGCATTGAGAAAAATGGTATATGAAAGTTCAAGTTGTAGTGTAACCGCCATCAATCACAAGTTCGCTTCCGGTTACGAACTTTGCTTCATCCGATACTAGGTAGAGGACGCCGTAGGCTATGTCGTTCGGCTCGCCTATATGGCCTATCGGATGCCTTGCATCCAGCTCCTTCTTAAGATCATCAATGCTCATCCCGTACTTCTGCGACTGCTCCTTGAGGAAGTTCTCGACCATCGGCGTCCAGATGAAACCCGGGTGCACTGAGTTCACGCGGATGTTGTACTTGGCATACAGCAGCGCATCTATCTTTGCCATAACGCGGTCTGCCGCCTTTGTTGCATGATACGCGGGAACATCGGGCGCCCCGACTATTCCGTAGATGGAGGAGATATAAACTATGTTGCCGCTCTTCTTCTCAATCATATAGGGCACGATATACTTGGTGCACAGGAACGCGCCTGTTACGTTTACCTCGAAGACCTTTTCCCATTCGGCCCTCGTATATTCATGCGTCGGCTTGTTCGGCCCAGAAATGCCTGCATTGTTCACAAGGATGTCTATCTTGCCGTATTTGTCATAGACTGAGGTAGCGGCCTCCTTTACCCTGTACTCATCTGTAACGTCCAGAGGATAGTACTCCGCCTTGCCGCCAATGCTTTCAATCTCATCGACGACTTTCTTTCCTTCGTCCTGAGATCTGCCCGTGATGATAGATACGGCGCCTTCCTTCGCCAGGATCTTGGCGATTGCTTCACCTATTCCATAAGTAGAACCTGTGATTATTGCAACTTTTCCTTCAACTCGCCTCATCTTGCCAGCTCCCGCATAAAGCTTCGTCCTTTACAGTAACAATAATCAACGCATCCAGAGTATTATAATCTAACGAATTAAGCGATCAACTACTGCAAATAATATATACAAAAAAGCAAGAGTTAGTAAGGGAGATCTGAGGTTTGAACCAACTAAACCAAGGAGAAGTGGTCTCAGTCAGAGGCAGTGTAATCGATGCTCGATTTCAGAAGTATCTGCCTGAGATAAATAACATCCTTAGTGTAGATGAAAGAGTCCAGATAGAAGTGCTGGTCCACCTCAGCCCTGAAATTGCGCGAGGTATCGCCTTAACCCCAGTGCAAGGGCTTGCCAGAGGCACTGCAATAACCGATACGGGACATCCACTGAAAGTGCCGGTGGGGGAAAAACTGCTGGGCAGAATGTTCGATGTATTCGGCATGCCGATAGATCATAAAGGAGATGTTGAGGCAAAGGATCTTAGATCGATACATCAGGGGACTGTGCCCTTATCCGAGCAAGTAACTACATCAGATATTTTCGAGACAGGAATCAAGGCGATAGATGTCCTTTCTCCTATGGAACGTGGCGGAAAGGCTGGACTTTTCGGCGGAGCTGGCGTCGGCAAGACTGTCCTGATAATGGAATTAATCCACAACATGGCAGGCAGATATGAAGGCATCAGTATCTTTTGCGGAATCGGCGAGCGATGTAGAGAGGGCGAGGAGCTTTACCGCGAGATACAAGAGGTTGGCGTTCTGGACAAAGCCATCCTTGTATTCGGCCAGATGAATGAGCCTGCAGGAGCCAGGTTTCGAGTCGGTGACTCTGCGCTAACTATGGCAGAGTATTTCAGAGACGATGTTAAACAGGATGTGCTTCTTCTGATCGATAACATCTTCAGGTTCGTTCAGGCGGGATCAGAGGTATCTGGGCTCATGGGCCGTCTGCCATCAAAGGTAGGATATCAGCCGACACTGGCCACTGAGCTTGCAGAGCTTGAAGAGAGAATCTGCAGCACTAAGACGGGAGCTATCACTTCCGTCCAGGCTGTATATGTTCCAGCCGACGATTTTACAGACCCTGCTGTGGTGCATATATTCGGCCATCTTTCGGCCGCAGTTGTGCTTTCACGGAGGATGTCCAGCCAGGGGCTTTATCCATCAATTGATCCGCTCCAGTCGCGCTCAAAAATGCTCAGCCCTCATATCGTGGGAGAGAGGCATTATAGAATAGCACAGATGATCCGCAAGACACTTGTCGATTATGAAGAGCTGAAGGATATCATCGCAATGCTGGGACTCGAGGAGCTTTCATCAGAGGACCAGAAAACCGTGAACAGAGCGCGCAGGCTGGAGAGGTTTTTAACTCAGCCGTTTTTCGTCACTGAGCAGTTCACAGGGCATAAGGGCAAGATGGTCAAGCTTGAAGATGCACTCGATGGCTGTGAGCGTATCCTCAAAGATGAATTTGCCGACTATCCGGAGAGATCGCTCTACATGATCGGAACCATCGATGAGGCGAAGAAATGAGGCTCAGAGTCTATCTCCCAATGAAGGTTCTCATAGATAAAGAGGTAACAAAAGTCGTTTCCGAGGCAGAGAACGGCTCATTCGGCATACTTCCAAAGCATATTGATTTCGTGGCTGTACTTGTGCCAGGAATCCTCATATTCCAGTCGGCTGAGGGTGAGGAGTTTCTCGCAATTGATGAGGGCATCCTTGTCAAATGCGCTTCCGAAGTTAGGGTTTCCACACGAAATGCGGTGCTCAGCAAGGATTTGAGAATGCTGAAACAGACCGTCGAGCAGGAGTTCAGGAACCTCAATGAAAGCGAAAGGAAAACGCGTTCTATTCTTGCAAAGCTTGAGATCGATTTTGCAAAGCGTTTCATGAAGATGACTGAGCATGGCTAAATTTAGAATATAGCTTCATGAGGAAACATGGCTGAACCGATGGATAAAGACAACGATGACTTCGTCGAGAAGATAGGCGAGAAGGAGGCTCGAAAGGTGAAGGCTCGGAGCAGCAAAGACAAGGGCCTATGGTTCGGGCTAGGAGCGATAGGAGTCATCGGCTGGTCTGTGGCAATCCCAACATTGATCGGCGTTGCCATAGGCGTCTGGCTAGATATTCACTATCCAGGGCAGATCTCCTGGACGCTCACGTTTCTATCCATCGGCTTAGCGGTCGGCTGCGCCAATGCCTGGTACTGGGTTAGCAGAGAACAACGCAAAATAGGAAGTGATGACAACGATTGAGCCATTGATGCTGGCGCTCAGCTTAGCTTTGGGCGCTATCCTCGGAATTTTCTACTTCTGCGGACTGTGGTTAACATTGAGGCGTCTTCCCGGCTCTAAGCAGCCTGCACTTCTTACTTTTACTAGTTTTTTTGGGAGAACGGCTGTATGCGTTCTGGGTTTTTATCTAATCCTTGGAAGCGGCATGGAGGCATTGATCTTGAGCATCGTGGGATTCATGCTTGCAAAGGTCATATTGATCAATCGCATAGCTGCAGAGGGCAGATCGAATGGTTGAGATTAGCCCTGATGAAATAGTGTTCTGGCAGTGGGGTTTTGTCAGCATCAATGCTACCATCATCTTCACCTGGGCCGTGATGGCTCTGCTCGTAATTTTAGCATGGCTGTCGACACGACGGCTATCCGTTGAACCTCCGATCCCACAGATGCAGAGCCTTATAGAGATTATAATCGGCTACATGAAGCGCCAGATAAGAGAGATCGCACAGATGGATCCAGACAGGTATTTGCCCTTTTCAGGCACTTTATTCCTGTTCATATCAATTGCCAATCTGCTCGATATAGTGCCGGGATACAGCCCGCCGACAAGCTCTCTTTCCACTACTGCTGCCCTCGCAATTTGCGTTTTCTTTGCTGTCCCGATTTATGGAATTGCACAGCGCGGCATTGTTAGCTATTTCAAGCATTATATGGAGCCCACGCCATTGATGCTGCCGTTCAATATCATTGGCGAGATCTCACGCACACTGGCAATGGCTGTCAGGCTGTTCGGCAATATGATGAGTGAGACCATGCTCATCGCTATCCTGCTCTCAATTGCGCCGCTATTCCTGCCTGTGTTGCTGGAACTGCTGGGCCTTTTGATCGGCCAGGTACAGGCGTACATCTTTGGGGTGCTTGCAACTGTTTACATTATTTCGGCAAGCTCAAACGAAGATAAAAGAGAAAACAATATGAAATCTAAAGGAGTTACTTGATATGGCTACAGTAGATACTATTGGCATGGCTTCA
Source organism: Methanotrichaceae archaeon (assembly GCA_041946675.1). Taxonomy (GTDB): domain Archaea; phylum Halobacteriota; class Methanosarcinia; order Methanotrichales; family Methanotrichaceae; genus CAWBKV01. The sequence goes on from JBHGAU010000006.1 coordinate 21,466, forward strand.
ATAATCGCGTCCGGAGTTACTATGGCCGTAGGCTCCATCGGGCCTGCAATCGGCGAAGGCTGGGCGCTTTCCCGTGCCCTTACAGCCATTGCACAGCAGCCTGATGAGGCCAACACAATTACACGGACACTATTCGTGGGTCTCGCAATGGTGGAGTCCATTGCAATTTACTGCTTCGTGATATCTATAATTTTGATCTTCGCTAATCCCTTCTGGAACTATGTGGCAAAGTAGGAGAATATGGCGCTTATCGATTACTTCACAACAATCGCGCAGATCATAAACTTCCTAGTGCTGGTCTTCCTGTTGAGGCACTTCCTCTACAGGCCGGTCATCAAAGCCATGAATGATCGAGAGCAGAAGATAGCCTCCAGACTAAAGGATGCTGAGGATAAGAGAAAAGAGGCAGAGCATGAGGCGGCATCTTATCGCAAAATGAAGCAGGATATGGCAGCCGAGCATGATTTGATGATCGCCAGGGCAGCAGAGGAAGTGCAGGCATTTAAAGCTGATTTAATCAAGAAGGCACGTGAAGATGTCGATAAAACCAAAAAGGATTGGCTTGAAGCATTCCGGCGCCAGAAGGATGCATTCCTCACTGATATCGCTGCTCAGGCAGGCAGAGAAGTTTATGCAGTCTCCCGGCATGCCCTTAAAGATCTGGCCGATGAAGAACTTGAACGTCGGATAATGGATGTATTCTTAGAGCGCCTGGAGGATTTAGATGCTCAGGATAAAGATAGATTAAAAAGCTTTTATGAAAAGTTGAAGCAGAAAGGCGGGGAAATTGTTACTGTAAAGAGCACATTTCAAGTTCCTGATGATGCTCGAAATAAAATTCAGAAAACCCTCCAATATCAATCCGGCTCTGATGTAAAAATACGATATGAAATTGATCCAGATCTGGTATCAGGGATTGAGCTGCGCACGGATGACATAAAGATCTCATGGAGCATTGCCAGCTATCTGAGTGATCTTGAGAACAATTTATCGCAGGCGCTTGATCAAAAGGTTGAGGCTGAAAAGGCAGGCTAGACGAGGCTTTGAGATGGATAACAATGATGTGATGAAGGGCAAAGAGGCAAACGAAGCTTTAAAGGGTACATTCTCGGCACTCAACCGCTCGCTTGAAAGCTATCAGCCTCAGATCAAGCTCGAAGAGGTCGGATCAGTATCCTTCGTTGGAAGCGGGATCGCACGAATCAAAGGCCTGCCTCAAGTGAGATCCGACGAGATCATAATCTTCCCGAACAACGAGCTTGGAATAGCATTCAACCTGGACCCTGAGGAAGTGTCGGTTATAATGCTTGATCAGAGCGAGAAGATCAAAGCAGGGCAGGAGGTCCGCAGGACAGGAAGGGTGATGGATGTGCCTGTTGGCGGTGAGCTGCTCGGGCGGGTCGTGGATGCAATGGGAAGACCGCTTGATGAAGGCGGACCCATTCGAACATCCAAGAGACGGCCGATAGAACGTGAAGCTCCAGGCATCATGGACCGTGCGCCTGTAAATGTTCCTCTCCAGACGGGAATCCTAGTTGTGGATGCCATGATCCCGGTCGGCAGAGGCCAAAGGGAGCTGATACTTGGCGACCGTCAGACGGGAAAGACCTCTATAGCCCTGGATGCCATAATCAACCAGAGAGACAAAGGCGTTGTTTGTATTTACTGTGCGATCGGACAGCAAAGGGCATCAGTTGCAAGAGTGATCGCAGATCTGAGAAGCCAAGATGCCATGAAAAACAGCGTTGTTGTCGTCGCCTCCGCCGAGGATCCGCCGGGCCTGAACTTCGCCGCCCCCTATGCCGCTACCACCATGGCCGAGTACTTCATGGAAAAAGGACAGGATGCTCTGATAGTATATGATGATTTAACCCGCCACGCACGTTCTTATAGGGAGCTTTCACTTCTGTTAAGGCGGCCGCCTGGAAGAGAGGCTTACCCAGGAGATATCTTCTACATCCATTCCCGCCTCCTGGAACGGTCCACGCATCTTCTCAAGGGTGGCTCTCTCACTGCTCTGCCGATCATCGAGACTGAGGCCCAGGATATCTCTGCATACATTCCAACAAACCTCATTTCGATCACTGATGGCCAGATTTATCTCTCTCCCCGGCTTTATGAGGAGGGCGTTCTGCCTGCCGTGGATGTTGGCAAATCAGTTTCACGAGTAGGCGGGAAGAGCCAGCTCCCAGCTTACCGTGAGGCTGCCGGCGATTTGCGCCTTACTTACTCGCAGTTCGAGGAGCTGGAGACATTTGTCAGGTTCGGCACAAGGCTGGATGAGGAGACGAGAAGGATATTGGAGAGAGGAAGACGTATCCGAGAGGTCTTGAAGCAGCCGAGGTATGATCCAATACCGGCACCAGAGCAGATCGCAATACTTCTGGTGGTGACATCAGGAGCCATGGATGAGGTTCCGCTCGATAAAATCGTACAGGCAGAGGGGAAGATCAGAAAGACCTTTTCGATGCGGCTTCCTGAGGTGTATAAGCGCATAGAGTCCGGGCAGAAGCCCAGTGCTGAGGATCGTGAGCAGGTTTTGAATATGTCCAGAGAGGTACTCAAGAGCGAGCAATGATTTGCGTTAGCGTGAGCTACCTTATGCTGAAAACCATTCCTCTCGGCTGATCTCACCCTGCCTCAGAATCTTCATAATAAGATCAACGCTAATATTCCCTCTATGGGGATTAGGGATCATCGCTCTGGTCGTCCCTCTCAAGTCGGAATGGGCAGATTAAACCGCAAGCTAAAAGCTATCCAATCCTCTATGGCCATTCGCAGGTTCTCACGGCATTCCTCAGGGGTCTTTCCTGTTGCCCAAGCGCCTTTCAGTTCAGGGACCTCGCCATAATAAGGCTCCTCATCCTCAATGAGCTCATAGATTGCTTTGGACATCGCCGCCTGAATATACTCGCAGAACATATTATTTCTCGGCCTAGGATATAATCGTCTCCACTTATCTCCACTATTTGCAATTAGACATATGGAGGAGAGATTTGAAGAAAGGTTCAATGACACTGTCATCCGGTTCTCTTACGATGAACGGGTCTGAAACTAAGACCTGAAAGTCGAAAGGCAAAAGAGTAGGAAGAAGCACAATAGTCTTATTGAATTTTTGAGGATTCAGAATATGTCCGACGAGGCCCTCAAGAACGAGAGTGAAGAAAATGGAAGAGCTGGAAAGGCTGAAGTCGAAGATCAAAAACGCAAGTGAGCTGCAGTCGGTCGTCAAAATAATGAAGACTATCTCTGCAGCCAACATCCGCGAGTACGGCCAGGCTGCAGAATCGCTGATACAGTACAATAAGACGATCGAGATGGGCCTTCAGGTAGTCATGCTGAATAATCCTGATGCATTTCTGGCTATGAGGCCAACTGAGGAAGAGAAACGGCTTGGGGTTGTTATCTTCGGCTCAGATCAGGGGCTCGCAGGAAGGTTCAATGAGCAGATCGCAGGCTACGCTATACATAAGATAAACGAAATAGAGAATCAAGAGCGAATAGCTCTGGCCGTGGGCGAGCGCATTGTCGGGCGGTTAGAAGAGGAAGGCTTGCATGTTGAAACGCATTTGTCTTTTTTCGAAAAAACTATGGGCATCACCCAGGTCATGACAGATGTGCTCGTCAGGATAGAGGAGTGGCGGCTGCAAAGAGGGATAAATCAGATAATCCTTTTTTATAACAGGCCGACCTCCGGGGCATCCTTCGCCCCTCAGATGAGCTATCTGTTTCCTCTGGATATGAATTGGCTCAAAGGCCTATCACAAAAGAAGTGGCCGTCTCGATCACTGCCAACGTTCTCGATGGATGCGGATAAACTTTTTTCATCGCTTGTGAGGCAATATCTTTTCTTCTCGCTATATCGTGCATTTGTGGAATCGCTCGCAAGCGAGAATGCCAGCAGGCTGATGGCTATGCAGATGGCTGAGAGGAACATCGAGGAGCACATGAATGAGCTCACAGTTCAATTCAACAGGAGGCGCCAGGAGGCGATATCGGAAGAGCTGCTCGATGTGGTGACGGGGTTCGAGGCGCTGATGGGTGGGGGAGGAAAGAGTGAGTGATAGTAGGTTCCAAAATATTCAATCAGAAGCTATAGTGGCCTATCTATACGAGTTATACCAGCGCTCGTAATCTTTGTGCGTAGCGAAGCAGTGCAATATATAGATTTGAGTTCCTTTGATATTGTAGATTATTCTTGCCTGCCGGGTCACCTTTTCTACGTGACATGGTATGCCATGCTTCATATGTTTTCGAGGAGGAGACACTAACATCTTCTCAAGGTGCCTGATGAATTGAGACTTCAGCTCTTGCTCCAGATCTGCCAGCTCCTTTCGAGCAGTCTCTGAAAAGATAAGCTCCATAATTCCCCAGCTATCGCTTGACGATCTTCTTTATGTCCTCGAAAGAATACGTTTTGGTCTTACTAGACCCGATATCTTCCATCTCTATCTCGACCGCCTTGTGTACCAGGGAAAGCTCTTCTTCCTCGATTATCCGCTCGTAGGCAAGGATAGCCTGACGGATGACCTCAGTCTGGCTTCCTGCATAGCCTTTCTCAATAATGCTCTTTATGGCAGCCTCATAAGGCGCGCCTAGATTAATGTTCATGGCATATCACTTGATACACATCTAATGAGCATTAAAGCATATATACATTATTCATCAGCCGAGGACGAGGGTTCTTTATATCGGCTACAGCTCAAGAAGAGGCCATCTCGATCACTACTCAAGTTCTCAATAGAGGCTGAAGCTGCAATAAGATCGTTATTTGTTCGAGTGGATTTTATGTGATATATCAAATAATATTGGATAATAGCTCAGGCAATTGATCCATGAACATAACACGTTTATACTAAAAAGCATATCAGAGTCAATTCGCCAGGAGATCTGAGAGCTCTGAAGATTGGCGTTATCAAGGACTCCGCAGAAGGTTCACTTGCAACCAAAGCAGGCGTAAATCCAAGCAATTTTGTGGGGAGAAATAATACTAGGACTTACGCAGTTGCCCCTCCAAAGCATAAACAATTGGGAGAACCAAGATAAGCTCGAATGGCCTCACGAATAATTCTTCGCTTACTTTCGAACCAACTAGTTCCATTTCTAAGTCGAATTAGCTCCAATCTTAGGAATGCTCTAATGGAAAACGAAATATGTGCTCTCTGAGACTGACTTTTCCTTGCTTGACAGCCCTCGACACCACAGAATTGTTTTAGTCCTCTGTGATATTCCTCTATCTTCCAAGAATGTTGACCTAACTCTTCACGTTCTGTATCATTCAAACTAAGCAAATCAGTAGCCCAGTATTCAGTGTCCTCATCTTTAGAGACGATCCTGAATACCTTGATAAAGCCGTAAGCTTTCAAGTGCACAACTCTCCCCTCTGGCGGTATATCTATTGATTGAATTTGTACATTTTCCGTATTATCTGGATTTACCGATCTATTTTTCTTCAGTCTGGTAAGCCAATGCCATCCGGATTTCCTTATAGTCTTGAGATTATTGATACTGGCCTACCAGCTATCAAAGAAAATAAAATCAGGCTTAAAGCCTCGTTCTTTCGCTTTATGCAACATATCCTGAAAATGATCGTTCTTGGTCTTCCCATCAACATCTATATCGTAGATTCGGAAATCAACAGGAATTATAGCTTTTCCATCTGTCCAAAGCAGTGTAGTGATATTGATTCCGCAAACTGTTTTATGATGCTTTCCGCTCCATTGATAATACACTAAGCCCATATCCTTGGCATACGGCCTATCCAATGTAGTATCATCGAGAACCAAGAAACCTTCTTGAGGTCGAACAATATCTCTTACATCATCCCATAACGCTTCCGTATCAGGAGGCTGTCTCTGTAAAAGACGGGTAAACGAATCGTGTGATGGACTATTTCCCAATGGTTGGCATCTGGCAGCTTCAGTACAGGTAAAAACTTTTACTGATGCAATTAGAAAGTGAATATAGTCAAGATCGTCGCATTTAGCCGGATTCAAGCTCTTCACAAGCCGTTTATTTACATCTTAATACTACCCGATCTTATAAGAATTTTCTGCCAAGTGCGTAAGTCCTAAATACCACTGAGCTTATAGGTATGTTGAAGGCCGGAACTATCGATGCCTGGGCGTATCCCGATATAGTAGGCGTATGGTTGGCCAGTAAAGCAGGCCTGAACGCCAGCGAATATGAAATTATCTATCAGCTGGATGAGGGAACGCCTCTTTATTACGCGTTCAACAAGAATACCTCAAACTCAACAGTGAACGCTCTCCAGGCGGCTTTAGTTCAGACGAAGAAGGGAAAAGAGGCCAGTGGCGTCAGCGACTTCGAAACGGTTCTCTATAAATACCTGCCGGTTCTGTACGGCAAGAGCAATTTGACTCCTCATCAGGTCATGGATATTGTAAACAGGACCTCTGGTGATATCGAGAAGAGTGCATCCAGCACTTTTGCCAATATATCAGCAGGCGCCCGTGGATATAAAGATAATGCCGATATAGCCCTCTTTGTCGTTGATACCAAAGCGATAGTTATGGCCCACTCCAGCCGTCCTGAACTGGTTGGGGCTTAACGAGACAAATAGAGCCGATGTGAGCGGAAAGAAGTTCGTGGAGGCAATGGTCGTAGGTGCTCTAAAGAACAGCGAAGGGCAGGTGGATTATATTTACTCCGATCCGAACAATACAGGACTCTACTACAAGACTGCCTATTATAAGCTGATCAGGGGAAGCGATGGCCAGGAGTATATAGTGGGCTGTATCGATTATACACAAGAAGGATCGGAAAGTATCTGATTAACCTTAGTGCTTCTCTCAGCCTTTTATCTTATTTTTCGTTTCCATAATCCAAAAATCCATAAAAATGGCAATAGAAGATGCAACCTCTCCATCTCATAGCAATTTTGCCATTCATGACTTCGGTTTTAAATAGAGTTTTACCGTATTTGTAATCTCTGACTGCAGTCCGCCTTTGACCACAAAGGCTACCTCTCCATTTTTATCCACCACGAAGTTTAGCTCAACTGAAGCATCTTTTAGACCAAATTGGGGCTCCCCCTGTGCAGCCTTGCCGACACCTTCATTGATTATCGCCATTGCTTTCACTAAATTATCCTTTATATTCCATTCTCTCTTTTCTTTTTTCTTCTCAGGAATCAGAGTTATATTGATGATTTGTGCGTCCTTATTCGCGTATTTACCACTAATTCCCACCTTGGTATCTATGAATGGAATCTTAACGTTAAATTCTCCGCCGGCATCCTCGCCGGCAATCGCTTTTAACGTCAACTCAAGCTTATCTATTTCAAAATTGTATCCATTTCCCGTTTGCGCTGATTTGATGGCTTCCTTTACCTTTATTATCGTATCAGCAATGCTTAGACCTTCAAGCGACATAGTTGCTATTCCTCTTAGTGAGATTTAAAGTTTTGGATTATCTTTAAGATATTGCTTTTGAATAACTTCAGATAAACTTTCCAGATAAGCAGATGAAAAGGCGACACATAATTATATGCGATCAGTTTTATTGATGGAAAGAAGTCTTGAGAATAATCACATATTTAATAAAATTGAATAGATGATTGGGCAATATTCCTTCTACCTTTGCATTTCATAGCGGTCATGGCACAATCCTGGCCTCGGGGCTGGCAAAGACGGTGTAAGCTAGCCCATTGAGATTATTAGATTTTTGCAGGTTCAATTTGGCATTTTTGGCTGACTGCCCTACTGAAGATCCTGTCAAGAGCCCATTATAGAAGTCTTTAGCAAACGCGAAGGCTGCATCATCATCAATCGACCACAAGGTGCCAATGAAACTAGAAGCCCCCGCACGAGCAAAAGTCCTTGCCCATCCACCTATGCCTGTAAGTGATAAAGCCTCTTGGCCACTCTGACATGCGTTGAGAAAAACTAATGGCCTTGTTCGACCGCAATTCTTTGCCCTACCAGATATGTATTCCGGTCGAAGCTCTTCTGAGTCTTCCAATTGTATTACTGACCGGTTGGGGTCACTGCTTTCAAAGATTCCATGACCAGTGAAATGCCATGCATCGAATTCACCCTGGCAGAGCGCAGCTTCTACATCTGTAAATGTAGCTGGGATCTCAGATACATTCAGCTTATTTTTTGATAACGAAAGGAGAAAATCTCTCTCGTGGGGCGCACTAGGTAAATGGGAATCTTTGGGAGAGATGACTGCCATATTTTTTAAGCTCAGATTATGTAGCGAACCTATATCTGGGAACCAACGCGTCACGACAAAAGCGTCGCTCAGAAATACCTCCCCCGGTTGCCCATTGACATTACCCTGCAAATTAAGCAACTCCCAGGGTATCCAAGGCTCATTTGATAATATCTGAATGCTCAGATTCTTACAACGCAAGGACCATAGAAGCTCATGTAGATCCTGAGGCAATAGGTTCTCTGCGAGAGAAGCACCTTTAAGAGCAAGGATTGTGGCTGATTTCTCTTGGTCTTTCGGGGTATCAAAACTTAAATTTTTAATTTCGTTGAAGAAATTCTTAAAATATTCCACTGGATCGATCTGAATCGTTTTATCTCCGAAAGATTTCCATTTTTCCCCTAAATTTACTTTTGATCTATTAGCTTTGAGCTTAAAGGATATATTTGATTTTCCATAATTATTCATCTCTTGGATACATAATGTGAGGTCTGGTTGCGATTTTTCTTCCAGAAGTGGGACAAGGTTCACGCTTTCTCTATCTTCTCTTAGGCCTTCATAGTTGGCGGCTACAATATCAGGAGTTAGTTTTATTGTGCCTAATGGTTGACTACCGTTAAAGCAGTTAATGATAATTAAACCTGTTCCAATCTCAGTTGAACGCAGCTTGAATCTTCGTCTCTCGGATCTATCTTCATTTGTCACCTTTATGCTGTCCTCTCTCTGGTCCACTATTACAAAGCCCTTTAAGGCCTGGACCACGATATCCAAGTCAGTACCTAACGAGATCTCCAGATACTGGCTGTCTTTTGTCTTTATTTCTCTATCCAGCCATACCAGCAATGAATTTGTCTCTCCCAAAGCAACCTTGTTTGGAAAGTCAGCATTTAGAGTACCGGAAACCATGGGATTTGATATATCTTTGGGTCCTATTGTTCTGGTAGCAGATCGGCTAGGCAAACCGCTCCATACGCCTGTTGAAACCTCTTTTCTATATCCGTCAAAATCTAAATTTCTCTGATGAGACGCCACATAAGCCCGTTCGTCATAGAAGCCAATTATGACATCTCGTTCTTTAATTATGAATTTACTAGGTAGAGAAATGGGATTTTCATAATCGTTTATCACAGGCACAGCATAGCACTCATCAATAGATAACTCCTCTATTGGCATGTCACCATTTTTAGAGGAGTATAGCAAATTCCAAAATTTTTCTAAGGGATAAAGATAATAGATGCCGCGCTTCAAATCCCTAGACCATTTATTCACTATGAGTCTCATCGGTCTTATGAGTTCTATGATATCTCTGGCCTGTTCAACTGATTGATCAGAATGTAATACTAGGAAGTCATCAATTGCCATCTTATAAAGTTGAGCCATGCATGGTTCTCCCAATTTGGAGTTCTATTTATTTCATGAATATGGTCTTAAATCCACCACCATCTTATATACTTTTTCAATAATTATATTAAATCGAGAAAGGAGAATGGTAGAAATGAATAAATTATAGGCGGCAATTATATGCAGGAGATGAATCAGATTTGAGGTGGCAGAATGATTCTCAGCTCTTCTTTGGAAAATGAATTGGGCGATAACCATCCGCTGGTACTCCAAATAAAGAGTCCCTCTTTTAAAATTAGTTGGACAGAACTTGAGGAACAAGCCGAGCTGTATAAGGATGTGCTTTCGGAATCTCTAATCTCCAAACTGGATGATGAAGTCCAGAATCACCTGATATCAGGCAGATCGAAAGATGCTTTTGATCTAGCCCTCTTCAATTTGGCCGCTGCTGTCATAATCGGTCGTGAAGTTTGGGTATCATACTGCGCCAAGCGACTGGACAATTTGTATCAACCATTTCTGGCCGACCCTGAAGTGGTAAACGAGTACATATTTGCCATTGAGGCATCTTTGAAACGTTTTTCCAACTCCCATCATGAGGAAAAGGCACGACTTCTTATTGGGCTCGGCAATGCTTATATCGACCGTCCTGACGGATCTAAGAGAACGAATCTGGATAAGGCACTCTCATATTTAATATCGGCAAAAGATGAAGCTCACTCAGTTACTTCAAAGTGTTTGTTGCTTATCGAAGCTTTGAACGGACTTGGCAGAGCAAATCTAGGATACATCGACGCCAGGCTTGATACAGCTGTAGAGACGTTTACCCAGGCAATCAATATAGACAAGAATTGTCCAGACGATGAATCAGACAGATGGATGGCTACTTTGCTTCATAACAGAGGCATAGCTTACTCTAGAATGGATCGATCCTACAAAGATCAAGCTATTCAAGATATCGAGACGGCTCTTAGACTCCGGCCTAAGAATATTGCCCCCTTAGAGCATGCCGAGACACTTTCGGAGTTAGGAAATATATATTTCAGCACAGCTGGTGGCACAGTAGAGCAAGAGAAAAAACAGCTAAAATATGCTGCCAAAAAGTACAAAGAGGCCCGAGAACTCTTCAAAGCAGCCGATCGTCCAATTATGTCGAGGAGATGCTCCCTTCAACTTGCCAGAGTTTTACGAAACATGCCAGAGCTTCATGAAGAAGATCGCCTAAAGAACTTATTTGATGCATCGAAAATTCTGGAGTCTGAACTGGCTGAAATTGAGCTTGACGAGAAGAAAGATAGCATGTTCGAATATGTGGATTTCAATGACTCATTAGCTAACGTTTATAGAGATATCTCATCCCTTTTTGAAGCCCCGGAAAATATACGTATACGTAGCATCAGAATGGCGGAAGAACGCTATCAAAAAGCGTTGAATTTTTGGAAATCTCAGGGCGATCCTGTTATGATAGTTCGGATTCAGAACAATTTGGGCAAATTATGGCGGGATGCCATTGATGGTGATATTAAAAAAAACCAAGAAAATGCATTAAAAGCATTCAGGAATGCATTGGACCTGGCTGACGAGAAAAATCTGATTGTTTGGGTGGCTAAAGTAAACCAAGATTTGGCTGAATTATGGTTTAAGAGACAAGAATGGCCTAAGGCTAAGGATTGCTATATCAAAGCTTTAGAGATGCTTGAAAAAGATTGGAATAATTTGATGGGCTTTGACGAATTACAGGACCTAAGAATTAAAAGATCAACGATGAATAGAAAGCTGGGATTATGCTATTATTATCTATCAGATATGACCAAAGCAGTAGAAGCGTTCGAAGCTGGAAAGACCTGGTATCTTGTAAACCTAATAATGCAGCGAGACACATCTCAATTTAGCTCTAAGAGCCCTCTTCACCAGCAATTTGCCGATCTCCTGGCTAGCGATCGAAGGCTGGATGCACTATTGAGAAAAGAGAAAGTAACATCTGCTCGGAGCCAAATTATGGATGGGAAGAGGAGGATCAAACTGGAATTAGATAAGGTCTCTGTTGAGCTGAGAAAGCAAGACCCAGATTTTATTGCGACTGCTAAACCTCTTAGCTTCGATCAGATAAAGATGCTACTGCAGGAAGATGATTCAGCAATTGTTGAAATAAGAGTACTTTCTGACAAGGCCATAGTTTTTATCATAACCAAGAATCATCCATTGAAGGAAAACGTTATTGCTTTGCCTGAATGCGGCTGGGATAATTGGTTCCGTCCCCTCGTAGACACTTGGATTAACGCCTATTATGATCTTAGGACCAAATTACAGCAAAGGGACCCTGGAATATGCGAAGCTTGGAATAACTGGCATAGAATAATGGAGAAAACAAATTCGGAAGTTTATTCATCCCTTTTTGCAAAATTAGACCTTAAACTTAGCGAAATGGGCATTAAAAAAATCTGCATAATACATCATAGGGCTTTAGATTATCTTCCTTTGCATGCGGCATTCTACGAAAAAGAAAAAAAGCGGATCTACCTTCAGGATAAATACGAGATAAGCTATGCTCCTAGCGCCTTAATCTTAGAGCGTTGTTTAGCTCGCAAAAGGTCTAGTTGCTCATCCAAAACTTTAGTAGCAGTAGCAAATCCACTTTGCGACTTACGTTTCAGCGATTTAGAGATAAATGTTATCCAGAAGCTATTCCATAAAGAGAACTGCATTGTTCTAAGAGATGCCGAAGCTTCAGTTCGAGCCCTGGAAGAAATTTATCAAAAGGCCGGATTCCTGCATCTTTCTTGTCATGGTAGTTTTAACATTAATAAACCCACAGAATCAGGGCTTGTCCTGGCTGGAAACGAGCTTTTAACCTTAGATAAAATAATGTATGATTTCAATCTCAAAAATAATCGACTTGTAGTCCTGAGCGCTTGTGAATCTGCCCTATCTGATCTTCAAGATACTACAGATGAGTACATCGGGCTTCCTGCAGCATTTCTGGTCGCGGGAACTACAGCGGTTGTTGGTTCCCTTTGGTTAGTCGATGATTTAGCTACATCTTTGCTTATTGAGCAGTTTTATATGAATTATCTCAATGGGCATATGACCCCTGCAGCGGCCCTTCGGGAAGCACAGTTATGGTTACGCTCCCTCTCCCAAGAAGAAGTAAAAAAGCAATTGGATAAAACGAGCATTGAGAATGCAATAAGCAATTATGCAAGTATCGGAGAATCGGAAAAACCCTTTGGGGATCCCTATTATTGGGCGGCTTTCATAACCATCGGCGTATAGACTTGGTGCCAAACCTATCGGATGCATCGATTATGCGCAAGAATGATCGAAGAGCAGCTGATCAACCTGCATAGGGCTTCTCACTGCCTGCAACCGCTCAAATGCCGCACGACGACTGAGAGCACCAGAGCATAATCAGTTATGCTCCGAGTGTATGGCCAAAACTGTTCTTCGCATATATGTTATTAGATCACAATTGTATAAAGAAAACTATCTTATAAATTTTCTATCGATCAGCTCCACTGCTTTGTTTTAATTTATCAGTTGATGACCCTGGTTGAAACTTAATGATATCAAGGCCAGTATTTACCATACGTACATAACATCAGTACTTAAAACATTTAATTAACACACTCAGTTCGTTATTTAGTATTAAAAGTCAGTAATTGATATGCCTCTGCAAAAGGCTTTATGAAACGGAGTTACTGCTCGCATTGTAGTAAGTATTATATCGTCATTACAGACGATCGTTGCACTGAATGCGGTTCGGTCCTGGAACCATATGATCAACTAATAGATGGAGAAAGGAAACCCAAAAAACCGGGAGTATTTTCGAATCTAGGATCGCCTATCGATATCATCATATGAAAATTACCATATCATTATTGGTGAGCCGCCTTATCGCTAGCCACATACCAATAAGCGCCGGAATCAATAGGCGCTGTCTCCGAATATAGCTTATGCCCAGATGACTGGCCGATAAAGCATAACTTTATCGCTCAATTATACAGGTCGGATCCTCCCCCAAGACATCTCCATTATAGAAGTATGCCTTCTGCCTGCATCCTCCGCAGAGATCAAGATAATTGCACTTTCCGCATGCGCCTTTCAAGCTGGATCTGATCTCACGCAGCGCCTTCAGCTCTGCTGTTGGATTATCTATCCAGATATCCCTGAAGCTGCGCTCCCGGATATTTCCAACGATAACTTCAGGCATGAAGTGGCAGGGATGAACATCGCCCTTATAGTTTATGTTAGCAACCTTTGTCCCTGTTGAGCAGCCTCCTGCGTTTATCAGAAGCCTCCTGACATAATCCTGTTTGGGATCGCCCTTTAGAAGCTCCACCAAGTATGCGCCGTCCATCGGCGAATCGGTTGTCAGTATCTCTATATTATCATCCTTCAGCTCAACTGCAGCCTCTGCAAGGAACTTTATCACGCTGCGGCGCTGCTCCGGCGTGACATCACGATCCGCTATGCTTGTGCCGCGACCTGTTGGAACGAGATGATAAAGGCAGAATCTCGGTATTCCCTCTTCAAGAGCAGTGTTCAGCAGCGCAGGAACATCCTGCCAGTTATCTTTGGTTAACGTAATCCTTAGACCAGTCTTTAGCCCTGCATCTCGGGCATTTCTGATGCCCTGCAGAGCTCGGCCGTATGCTCCGGAAACACCTCTGAATCGATCATGCTTCTCAGGCGAGGCCGAATCTATGCTCACTCCGACATACCTTATCTTCGCCTCGGCCAGAAGCGCTGCAGCCTCTGGGGTTATCAAGGTCCCATTTGTGGATATTACGGCTCGCAGGCCAACATCTCTGGCATGAAACGCATAGGAGTAGAAGTTCCTGCTCATGAGAGGCTCGCCGCCGGTGAAAATTACTATGGGAACTTTCAGGTCTGCCAGATCATCCAAAAGACGCGTGCCCTCATCCAGGCCAAATTCCTCACGGCCATCGGCTCTTGCATCCATGTAGCAGTGCTTGCATGCAAGATTGCACTGTCTGGTCAAATTCCACATCACCACAGGCTTTGCATGTGTTGAGAACCTCACTAAATCAGGAGGCAGATTCTCGCATGCATACGATTCTCTGAGCGTCTTCCAGACTGTCGCCTGATCAGCCAAGGCTTTGGAAAATATTATCATTACTATTATCTCCTGAGACCCTGCAGCATGGCACCGAAGGTAAACTTCTCAGGCATCACATCCACTCTGATGTTCAGATGCTCAAGCTCTTCGGCAGTGGGCTTTCCTATAGCCGCAATAGTTGCATTTGCGAGTGCATCCCTCAGCTCACTCTCCAGACCGAGCTCTTGAGCCCTCTGTACCAGATAGCGGGCAGTTGAAGAGCTTGTAAAGGCGAAGATATCGATATCCTTCACATTCCGTATCAAATCATCCAGCCTTGGGTCTTTTGAAGGGGCTACCATATAAAGAGGAATATCATCAACTGCGATGCCCCCGCATCTGAGGCTATCTGAGAGATATTTGCTTCCCTGGGCGCTCCGCAGGAATAGAATATTCTTGCATTTATTCGGCAGCATCTGCAGAAGCCCAGCAGAGCTGTACTCCTCAGGTATGAGCGGTTTGATGCCGTATTTCTCTAAGCTTCGCTTGGTCTTGGGGCCGATCGATACAACAGTCTTTCCTGCAAGACACCTCAGTAAATCATTATTTCTAAGGGCAATTCTCACACC
This sequence comes from Methanotrichaceae archaeon, assembly GCA_041946675.1. Classification (GTDB taxonomy): domain Archaea; phylum Halobacteriota; class Methanosarcinia; order Methanotrichales; family Methanotrichaceae; genus CAWBKV01. The sequence goes on from JBHGAU010000006.1 coordinate 36,673, forward strand.
GTTGGCACTTGTGAAGACTATACACTCAGCAGCATTGATGCGCTCAATGGCATCGGATGGCAGAGGTATTTCTACAAGCATCAATGCAGGAGCTCCGACCGGCATGAATCCATATTCTTTGGCCAGCTTCACAGACTCATCAAGCTGGGCTGCAGGTCTCAGTATTGCGATCTTCTTTGGAGCCAATCTCTCCGAAAGTCGCACAACTTCACCCACGACAAGTATTGCAGGCGGATTTATTCCTGATTCTCGCGCCTTCGAGACAATATCCCCAAGCGTTCCCGTAACAAGCCTCTGATCTGCCCATCCGCCTTTCTCTACAATCGCAGCTGGAGTCTCAGGATTCCTTCCGCCCTCCATTAATGCTAAGACGTTCTGCTCGAGCCTCGATACGCCCATCAAAACCACAAGCGTCCCGCCTAGCCTCGCTATTGCGTTCCAATCAAGAGGACCGTCTTTCCCGGGCTCTTCATGGCCGGTCACGATTGTGAGAGATGATGTGATGCCCCTGTGAGTGACGGGAATTCCCGCAAGCTCAGGCGCTGCGATTGCGGATGTCACGCCCGGCACAACTTCGACAGGTATTCCCTTATCCAAAAGGGCAAGGGCTTCTTCGCTGCCTCTGCCGAAGAGGAATGGATCCCCTCCCTTCAGCCGGACGACTGTTTTGCCTTCCTCCGCCTTCTTTATGAGCAGATTATTTATCTCCTCTTGATTCATCTTATGTCTGCCGGCCGATTTTCCAACATCAATACGCTCTGCCCTGATTCCTTCAAGCATCTCAGGATTCAGCAGCCTGTCGAACAGAACTACATCTGCTTCAGAGAGGAGCCGCTTAGCCTTCAGTGTCATAAGCTCTGGGTCCCCCGGACCGGCTCCAACCAAGTAAACTTTACCTCGTGCCAAAGGCCTTCACCGCCTCATCAACAAGTTTCCCTCCGCCCATCTCCAGAAGCCTTCTGCCAAGATCCTGAGCCTTCTGGAGGTAACCTTCCCTGATAAGTATCGATTCATCCAATCGGACGAACCTTTTGCCATCAAGCGACAGAACTTCGGCTACAACCCTTGCTGCCCCGCCTTTCACATCAGCATGAACCGCCACTGGCACTATACAACCTCCGCCGACGGCCTCAAGTATCTTCCTCTCAATCATCGTTTCTATTCTTGTAGGCATATCGTCCAATCTTCGGGAATATAATTCTGCCGAGCTTTCCTTTTTCGCCACCACCACTATTGTGCCCTGGTTTGCGGATGGAACAAACTTTTCAGGATCAAGCACTGAATGTGCCAGGTTCAGACCCATACGCTGCATTCCGGCTTCAGCCAGCACAATAGCATCGTAATCTCCCTGGTTCAGTTTGCGGAGCCTTGTCTGGAGGTTGCCCCGCAGGCTTTTTATTGTAAGGTCCGGCCTTACCCGGCGAAGCTGTGCCGATCTTCGCATGCTCGAAGTCCCCACAACTGCGCCATCTTTCAGGTCGTCCAGCTCAAGCCCTTTTTCGCTTACAAGAATATCGTAGGGCGAATCGCGTTTCAAAATGGCGGATATCACAAGGCTTTCAGGCCGCTTCGTGGGAATATCCTTCATGCTGTGTACTGCGAGATCGATCTCGCCCGAGATCATTCGATCGTCTATCTCCGCAACGAACACGCCCCAGCCGGAGATCATATGCAGAGGCTTATCCACAAAAACATCTCCGCTGGTCTTGACTATGCAGAGCTCAGTCTCGATACCCAGTTTCTTCAGCAGTTCATTTACGATCTCCGTCTGGCGCAATGCCAGGGGACTGCCGCGGCTGCCGATGATCAGCTTTTCACTTTTAGGTTTGACTTGAATGCCTCCAGTGTAGTTTCTATAACCTCAGGGTTATGAGCAGCCGATAGGAAATCGGTCTCGAACTGGCTTGGCGTCAGGAACACGCCTGACTCAAGCATTTTATGGAAGAATGTTAAATAACTTAATTTATCGCATTTCAAGGCCTCAGCATAGTTATGAGGCTCCGGCCCAAAGAATACCTTGAACATCGATGCAATTCCCACGACGCTATAATCGAGCTTGATATCCTCGATGATCTCCCTTAAAGCCTTTCGCATCATATCTCCAGTCGCATTCAGCCTTTCCAAAATCTTTTCATTCTCCAAAATATCAAGCGTCGCCATTCCGGACGCAAGTGAAATGGGACTGCCGTTGAACGTCCCTGCCTGATAGACAGGTCCATTTGGAGCAACCTGCTCGATGAGATCCCTTCGACCTCCGAAGATTCCTATTGGGAATCCTCCGCCAATGATCTTTCCGAGCGTTGTAAGGTCGGGAGTTATGCCGTAGTACTCCTGCGCGCCTCCAAGGCTCAACCGGAAGCCCGTTATGACCTCATCGAAGATCAGCAGGACACCATGCTCACGAGTCAGTTCACGAACAGCCTTCAGATAGCCCTCCTTCGGCAGGACCGGCCCGATGTTTCCGAGAACCGGCTCTATAATCAGGGCTGCGATCTCTCCAGGAAACTGCTTCAGCATTTTTTCCAGTGCCACAGCATCATTATATGGAACTTGAAGAGTGTTCTTGGCAGTATCTGCCGGAACGCCTTTGGAATCGGGTATGCCAAGAGTTGTGGCTCCTGAGCCGGCCTTGATGAGACAGCTATCATGGGCACCATGGAATCCGCCCTCAATCTTGATGATTTTGTCCCTGCCTGTACAGCCGCGAGCCACACGTATGGCCGCCATTGTGGCCTCTGTTCCAGTGCTCACGAACCTCAGCATCTCTATGTTTGGATAAAGACCAGTGATCCTTTCTGCAAGCTTTATTTCAAGCTCCGAGGGAGTGCCGTAAAGCCAGCCTTTCTGAAGCTGGTCAGCCACGGCATTTATAATCGCAGGATGGCGGTGGCCGAGGATCATTGGGCCATAAGCAAGGCAGTGATCTATGAATTTATTTCCATCAGCATCAAAGAGATACGGCCCTTCTGCCCTTGCCGTATAGAACGGATAGGGCTTGATTGCTCTAACTGGACTGCTGACGCCGCCGGGCAGAAGCCCAATGGCTTTCTGAAAGAGCTTGGATGAGGCATCAAAACGCATTGGCAGAGCACCAGGTTTAGCAACCCTGGTCCAGATTAATCAACCTTGCGATTCAGATTTGATTCATGTCGTACCATCCGCCGTTGCCGTCATACCGGCTACAGCACGGCAGCCAATTATCATCTTTATCCTCCTCCATAGTCAGCGATTCTAAATCCATGTTCGCAGCCATGTCAAAGGTCCCCATGTAATCCTCGCCCATCTCAATCGAGGGCATTTTCCATGACTCAATCGATAACTCGTCCATCGGAATTCCAGCAAGTTGAAGAACACCGAAATGCACCTTGCCATTGGTTAAGTTCTCAACTATGTTCATCGATGTGCTGAAAGAATCTGCCTGAATATCGATCGTTCTAGCCAGCTTGTGCGCATCCCCGGCCATATAATTTATGGAATTCAAATTGTCTCGATTCTTTATCCATGCATCTTCCTTCAGCAAAGAGTTAAAAACAATTGGCTGGAGTTTATAATAACTCGAATCTATTGTCATAGATATCGGGGCATATATCATTCTACCGTCTTCTTTCAGCCGGCTAATGCCGTTTGCATCTTCAGATTCATCAATAGATTCCCCTCCCACATCGTATATGGGATTTGCCCATTTTTCGTCTATGTGATAGCTTTCTGCATATATGCTGGAACCGATATCTATAGTGCCGCTCCCATGAGCAATGCTCTTTGTCTCCACACCATTGAAAGAGACTTCTGGCAGACCAAAGGCATCTGGCATATAATAGCATTTATAGGCTGAGAAGAAGCCAGAACCGCTAACCCTCTGGTCAAATCTAAAAGTAAGGTTATTCTCCTGGCCGGATGTGATCCTATTTTCTTCTGCAAATCCTACTGTCACCAGACCCATAATAGCAAATGCAGCAATAATCGCAAATATACGGCGTTCTTTCATTGAGATCTTAACCGTCCTTCAATATCCATGGGATTTAATACCTTCACCGTTGGACGAAATCAAAAAGAAAATCGAAATTCATGCGGTTTCAAATATAAAAACATAAGTAATTATTAGACAAAATATGTTAGGGCTAATCAAATTAGTCCTCGCAAAGCTTTAAATGGCATAATCAGTTATCTTGCGAGAAAAGAAGGTCAAATCATGACTAGATCTCTGGCAACTGGAGTGGTTCTCCTATCGCTATTTATGGCCTTTACTTTTTGCGTGGCCTTTGCGGAGAACAATACAACAAATACTGCGAAAATGAATAACGCTACAAATGTATCTGAGAATTCCACCAATATAACCATGCTGACGAATGAGTCCACGAATGCAACTATGACTCAAAATTCAACGGGCAATGCAGCCAATCCGTTTGCCAATGCAAAGGGATCTGTAGCATGCGATCCGGGATGTCAAAGGGTCTGTGCAAAACCTCCTAAAGGCGGCGCTATGCAATGCCATTGCCTATGCCCATAATAAGGCATGGAGAATGGAAGGTAGCACAAAATCGCTGAATGCCCTCTTAATCAGGAAATCAAATTTTTTTAAACTTTTGGCAGTTTCTTTCAAGTAGCTGGCATGCTGGCGCTCATAAATCTGCGTATTCGGGATGATTGGGGATAAATCAAAAATTTTTTACAGCGATTAGTGTTCTTAATGCTCTTTTATATTTGATTACATATCATTATAAAATTATAACATTAGACCCATTCACCATATCAAGCCTTCAGAGGCCTTATAAATTATGCTAAGTTCGCTTTTAATCCCTTCATCAGCAAAAAGTATAAATAACCGAAGTGGCTATCTTGACTATATTAGTATTAATTAGATGTTAATGCTAAATATAGGTGAAATAAATATACTGGTCCTAGGGAGGACGAGAGGGGATTAAAGGATTTAGAGGCAGGCTGGAGACGCTAGCGGCAGCAAAAAAAAATCGTGAGGGATGGCACAGGTCAACAGCCGTTGGATCTCCAACCTTCCTCTTCAACCTTTTTGATGATCGTTCTCAGCGGCAGCCCAGTCGTGGCTGCAATCTTTCTGCAATCCTCATATTCAGGCTTGATATTCAGGATATCCCTGCCAAGCCTGCTTACCTTAGCGGAAGACCGATAGCTAACACCGTTTATCGCTATAGCTACAGATATCTCCTCACGCGCTGCAACATATCGGTGAATGCTTGGAAAGACCCTGAGCCCTAGTGAGCCGGTCTCAAGCATAATCAGCCTTGAGAGCCTTTCGATATCATCATTCAGGACTATTGCCCTGATCACGCTTCCGCTCCTGCCCTTCTTCATGATCGCTGGAATTAGCGATACATCCAGGGCTCCGGCATCCATGAGCATCTCAATGAGGTGTCCCAGAACCTCGCCTGTAACATCATCAACGTTGGTCTCCAGCTGGACCACGCGATCAGGAGCCAGATTTTCGTGCCTGATCTCCCCGATCACGGCCCTTAGCGCATTCGGCATGGAGTAGTCTCTGCTGCCAGCTCCATAGCCGACCTTCTCTGCTCTGATCAAAGGATACTCGAGAATAAAGCGATCGATCATTACAGCCATCAATGCCGCACCCGTCGGCGTGAGAAGCTCCTGGTCGATAGGCCCGCCTTTCCATAGAATATTGAAATCGCGCAGAATCTCAAGCGCTGCTGGCCCTGGAACAGGCAGAAGCCCATGCTGCGAAGAAACATTGCCTCCGCCTACTGAAACTGGCATAGATAATCTTCGTTCTGCTTTCAAACTCTGAAGGGCCGCGCATGATCCGGCAATATCAGCCAGCGCGTCCATTGCGCCTATCTCGTGGAATTTGGCCTCTTCCTTTGGAATGCCGTGGACTCTGCTCTCGGCATTTGCAAGGACTTCCAGGGCATTCATTGCCATTTGAAGTGCATCATCTTCCAGGCTGGACCCCTGAAGGATAGACTTTGCTTCAGCGACGCTGTGATATCTTCTGTCTGAGAGCACCTTTGCCCTTACTGCAGAGATATGGCAGCGGCTTTCGCGCGAGATTTCAAGCTTGCAGCCCACGGATCGCACCGCTTCATGAACTATACTTTTGTCGGCGCCCAAGTCCAAAAGGCAGCCCATTATCATATCGCCCGAGGCACCAGAATAAGGATCAAAGAGAAGGGCCAACATACCTGGGTAAATCTTGCTTATGCCGTTAAATAGGAATTGGTCTTAACTTTATGTTGTAGATCATGCCACCCGGCAATGGATCTTCCCGATCAACGTTTCTCTTGGGTCGGGAGGAACATTATGGGGTCTTCAAAATTAGTATGATAAGGAAGGATCAGAAGTAATCCTTCCTTTAGATATGGCAGCCTGGGCTTAGAGATTCGTTGTCATATTTGCCTTCTGCGTAAGTGAAGCCACGACTATATCGTTGTTCGATCCATTCAAAGCCAGATTATGTGTTACGGAATTGCCACTCCCGAGAATAGTTGCATTCTCAAGGATCTCCTGGTATTCTTGGGCAAAAGTCAGTCTAGCATTATTCGAATTGATAGTAGCCTGTTGATCTACATCATTATTGCTGCCGAAGAGATTTGCACTGCCTATTGCAACCTGCGTTAATTTTGAACCGGTTAAGCTGCTATGATTCGTACTCTGGCTTATTCGCTGATCAAGCCAGTTATTGTTGCCAATTAAGCAGGAAGCCCCCAGGAATGAGAATTGAGTTAAACTGCTCAGAGTAAGCTTATTATCATATGAGTCAACAGAAGTCTCCTGATGAACATCATTATTGGAGCCCACAATTTCAGCCACCTGAGCCGCACGCTGGGCCAGGCTGCCCTCGATAATGCTATTATTTATTAGATTTGCCTCGATGCTTTGCTTAAGATGGTTATCATTGCCAGTTACATTGCCTACAATGGTGCAGATTTGAATTATGCCAGTAGGGGTGTTTCTGCTTGTTAAATCATTGTCATTGGCATATGCATCTATATGCTGGCTGACATAATTGTTGTCTCCCTGAACATTAGCAATAGCATAAGTCTCCTGGTCAATATAGACATTCCCAGTAACGCAATTACCTTCTGCCTCTTGATGGATATCGACAGATATATGGTTGTTGCTGCCCGTTGCAGCAGCTGCGGAAACCAGCAGCAAAGAGCCGACGATGAATATCGCTATACAGTCATTCATAACTTGCCTCCTAATAGCATTCCCCAACATCCCTCAAGGAGGACAAGCCCTTTCGGAAATGTTACAATAAGTCTGTATCTCTCTTTAATAAAATGTTGAGAAATCTAATTTAGTAGATATAATCAATAACAGAATTAAGTAATGTTGCGCAATCTAATGCAAAATAAGGAGTCAATCACTTCTTCCAGAAATCAGGCACAAGAAGCACAAGTGCAGGTATTATCTCAAGCCTCCCAATCCACATGCAGAAGAAGAGCACCATCTTGCTGAAATCCGGCAGGATATGGAAATCAATGAAGAGCTTGCCGAGGCCAGGCCCAATGTTGCCCAGCGATGTGGCTGATGCTGATGTGAGCTCTACCATATCCATCTGCACACCGGCAACGTAGCAGTTAGCCGCAAGCACCAACACAGCCACGGCAAATATCAGCACATACTGGTTGATAAACGAGAGGATTGAATGAACCACCTCCTCTTTTACTGCTGCTCCATTGTATTTTACCTGCACAACGGCCTTGGGGTGAAGTGCTCTGAACAGCTCCAGGTAGCCGTATTTCAGCATGAGCTGTATCCTGCTCACTTTAATCGCTCCACTTGTTGAGCCTGCACATGCACCGACGAACATGAGCACAAACAGAGAGAATTTAGCAGTCGTGGACCAGGCATCGAAATTCGCCGTGATGAACCCTGTTGTTGTCATTATCGAGACTACTTGAAAGGCCGCCAATCTGATCTTGTCCTGAAGCACGCCTTCAAATCCTCCGAAGAGAACCAGCACCGCAGTTGCAAATATAGCTATAACTGAGTATGACTGGAACTCAGCGTCCCTTATCAGCGCGGTCTTGTCTCCTCGAATTACCCTATAGTGGAGAGCAAAATTTGCTCCTGAGAGGAACATGAATATGAGCACGATCCACTCGATTATTGGGCTCTTATAGGCTGCAATACTGTTTGCCTGCGGCGAAAATCCACCAGTCGCAAGCGTCGAGAATGTGTTACAGACTGCATCGTATAGCGGCATTTTAAATGCTACAAGCAGAATGATCTCGATAGCAGTTATCATCAAATAGACTGTCCAGAGGATCTTGGCAGTGTCCCTGACTCTGGGTGTGAGCACATCCTTTGTTGGCCCGGGAACCTCCGCCTTGTAGAGCTGACGTCCTGCCACCCCAAGGTGAGGGAGGATTGCAATGAACAGCAATATTATGCCCATGCCTCCGATCCACTGGGCAAAAGATCTCCAGAATAGAAGGCCAAAATAGGTTTCAGAACCCGTATGCCTTGCTATGCCCTGAATATATGGGCTGGCTGCAAGTTCAATCGCTGAAGCTATGCTTTCTTTTGCAAGGGCTCCATTTATGATCCAATATCCTTGTGCATTTGAATCGGTTAATATCGTAGCTCCTGTAGTTGTAAAGGCAGACATGGATTCAAAAAGAGCATCAATTATGCTTGTGCCGAGGAAGTAATAGGGCAATCCTCCAAAAAAGGCTACGCAGAGCCAGCCTATCGATACTACTGCAAAGCCCTCCTTGTTGCCTATTGTCCCAGCAGTTCCAATACGCTCGAGGATTATGCCTGTAAGCATGGTCAGCAGAGATGTGAGTCCAAAGGAGATGACTCCGCTGGTTTCACCATAAAGAGCGGCAACAAGGCCGGGAACAAGCAGGATTACCCCCATAAGCCTCATGATTGATCCCAGGATGCGAATAAATATCCTCGTCTTCATTCTACCTTAGCCTCACTCAAGCCAGTAGCGTTAGCGAATCGTAAAACCTCTATAAATATTGATTGATATAGCTTGCCAAATTTAGTTGTCGCCAGGTTCAATTGGAGTATACAAAAGAAGGCAATAGCCTTAAGCTTTGAATAGCCGCTTTACATGCGAGATCTCATGGGGCATAGACATTATGAAGACTCTATCGCCTTTTTCAACTTTGAAACCGTTTTCAGGGATTATGATCTTATCCCTTCTCAGAACCATGCCTACAATCACATCTCGGGGGAGTTCCTTTGGTATGACCTTTCCAACGATCTTGGACTCATCTTTGGCTATGAAATCAACAAGCTCAATTCGCCGGTCGCTTAAAGTTACCACTTCTTCTCCGCCGATTGCATGCTGAAGAACAACATCGGCAGTCACTTGTCCGGGGCTTATGGCCCTATCCACGCCGACGATCTCAAATAGCTTGATATAGGCATTTCTGTTAACCCTTGATAAGATCTTGGTTACGCCTAGCTGCTTCACGAGCAGAGAGCATAATAAGTTCTTCTCATCAATGCCTGTGACTGCAAAGATCACGTCCATATCCCCTGCACCCTCTTTAGTCAGAAGTGAGATATCCGTGCCGTCCCCGGAGAGAATCATCGTGCCCGACAGCTTCTCCGCTATCTCCCTGCAGCGGTTTTCATTCAGCTCTATCAGCTTGATATTAAAGCCGGCTTTCTCAAGCCTGCTTGCTAGGTAAAAGCCGACCATTCCCCCGCCGACTATCATGACCCTATGGGCTCCTGATGCCTCATGAAGCATCGATCTCAAACTTGGCATCGCTTTGGAATCACAGAGCAATAGAAGATGATCATTCGGCATAACCCAATAGCCTTTTTCAGGTATGAAGATATTTCCGGCCCTGTTTACAGCTATTACCTTACAGTTGCCTGGAAGATTGATCTCTTCAATAGGCCCGATTATCGGCATCTTCTCTGTAACCTTAAACTCTATCAGCTCTATTTTTCCTTCAGCAAGCTCTCTGTTCATCAGCATTGATGGAAAATAGAGGGTTCTTGCAAGATCCTCAGCCAGCGCGAGCTCAGGGCAGACCATATAGCTTATCCCGATCTCCCTTCTGTCCTGCAGCGGCCGGTCAATGTACTCCGGATTGCTTACTCTGGCTATGGTTCGCTTCGCGCCTAAGTGGCTCGCTATGATGCAGGTGATGACATTCACCTCATCATTGCCGGTCACTGCAAGGACTATGTCGGCTTTCTTTATGCCTGCATCTATGAGCAACCGTGCATTAGCTGCATTTCCCTGAAAGGTTTGCACATCTATATCCTGAAGCTTTTCACATGCACATGGGTCCTTATCGATAACTGTAACATCATGATCTTCATGAAGCTCGCTCGCAACGAGGAAACCCACCTCGCCGGCTCCTGTAATCAATATACGCATATTATTTCCCACATAACCTATAAATGAATAATAAAATTATCGGTATCTTATTTTTCCAGACATTTGGCCGTAAAAGGCACTGGAAGAAGCTCGCCGGCTCTGGCAATCAGAGCATTGCCCTTTAGATTTGCCATGATCACTGCTATATCCTCTCCAAACTCAATTATGCTCTGCCTGCATATTCCACAGGGCGCTATAGGCTCAAGGGTATCGCCCATAATTGCAATTGCAATAAGCTCTCGTTCGCCTGATGAAACTGCCTTGGCAATTGCCGCGCGCTCCGCACATATATCCGCGCCTGAAGATGCGTTCTCGATATTGCATGCTGAATAAATTTTGCCGCTGCTGCCAAGGACTGCAGCTCCAACTTTGAAGCCTGAATAGGGAGCATATGCATCTTCCATAGCTCGTTTCGCACATTCTATCAGGTTATCGTATCCTCCAGTATAGGGATGCGGACAATTGCGAAGCGAGCCAATATACATGCACCCCTGCGGAGGCATTGTGGGAATCTCGCAGTTGGCGTTTTCATCGATCTTTACCGGCGCATTCCTTATGATAACGGCAGGAATTCCCTCATCTCCTTCGCCCATGATTATCTGGGCCGCTGACACAAGGTTGTCTGCTACTGCCTTTCTTGTGATTTGCAGCGGTCTTCCATAGAGGTCCGGCTGACCTCTTGCATCCTCAACCGGCTCAATGCCTGAGCAGCCGAGCGCTACTCCGACGCATCCTAGGCGGAGAGGATGAGTCCTGCTATCCCCAACAATCACGCCGATCTTCTTTCCATCAGCTATCCTGCGCCTGATTTCAGCTGCAGATTTCTGAGAGTCTGCCGGAAAAAGGACCACATATCCGGCTGGAGCGTTAGAGTGATCTATCCCTGCATTCGGGTAGAGAAATCCCTTATTTAGCGTGAGCACAACGCCAGGTATCCCGCCGACGATTTCATCGGATTCTTGCAAGATAAGCTCCATCTCCCTGGGATCCTTGGAATATTTTGCTGCTAGGGAGATGGCTAGATTGCCAGGGGAAATATCATCAAGGTTTACAACCCTTCCTTCCCATGTGGCGACTGTGCTCTCCGAAACAACAAGTATATCGCCATCCTTAAGGTCAAGGCCTGCCCGGCTCATGCCGGATTTTATGGCCTCAACAAAGTCGTCTCCTATTCCTATAAGATCAGTTTTTATTCCGATTACTTCCAATGGGCTCACCTAATTTCCGAGATCGTCTGTGGCATTCAAGATTATTTATAACGTCCAGGACCATCTATATTCCTAAGAGCATCATCAATAGCCTCTGCTACAGCAGGAAGACGGAAGGGCTGCTTCTCAAGGCTCTTCATAAGGCCTGAGAGCTGAGATATGGTGCCGAATACGAGGATTTCCTCCGGCCGGGGATCACAGCGCAACGCAAGCTTCGGTATTGCAGCATCTCCCCCTCGTGCAAGCATCTCCTGCTTAATTATTATCGCTTCCATTGAGCTTAAGCCTTTCACTGATAGAGCCCTGAAAGCCCCTTTTCTGGAGAGCTGTCTCTCGCCTCGCTCGTCCACCTCTATGCGCCTCAAATGCTCCACAAGCTCACTGCCACCAAGATTGCCCAAAACCTCAACATGGATTTCACCCGCTTCTGCGCTCGCGGGCATACCCCTTATGGCCTGCGCTATCCTTATAGTATCAAGGCTTGCGGATACGTCATGAGTCCGAACTATATGCGCCCCATTATAGACTGCAACTGCAGTTGCCCCAAGGGTTCCGCATAGCCGCTCCATAGGATCCGGCTGGCCCAATTTTGCGCCTATGAATGACTTTCTTGATATAGCTGCCATGACTGGCCTCATCAGAGCTCTCAGCCTTCTAAAGCCATCGAGTATCATCAGGTCGTGTTCAGGCATCTTATCCGGGATCCATCTTCCTACACCCGGATCGATGGTGATCTTCTCTATTGATACGCCTTCAGCTACAGCCAGCCTGATCCTCTCGCCGAGGATTTGAATGATCTGATCCAGCGTGAGTAAGTCTCCGGGTCTGTCCCGAGAAGCCATAATGACAGCCGAGCTGTCATGTTCCGCTATAGTCTTGGCCATCCGGCAGTCTTTGAGGCCTGAAACGTCATTTATGCAAGAAGCCCCGATTGAGAGTGATTCCTCGGCAATTTTTGCTCTCTGTGTATCTACTGAGACTGCGATCTCCAAATTATCGATAATCTGCTTGAGCGCAGGCATGAGCCGCTCCCTCTCCTGAGCGTCGTCTATAGCCGGAGATCCGGGTGCAGTAGAAACCGCGCCAAGGTCTATCAGATCTGCGCCTTCATCTGCAAAGGATCTTGCAAGCGCCAGGACTTCATCCGCAGCCGCTATAGATCCCTTATAAAAAGACTCGCGGCTGAGATTGATCACAGCCATTATCCTGACAGGATATCTATCCCCAACCAGCACATCTCCAAGCAAGCCCTCAATCACTGCAGAACGCCTCATTCCGAGAGCCTGAGCATTATGCCTGTCCTCCTGGCTCTCTCTATTGATCTATCGAAGAGCATTAGCCCTAAAGCAAGATAAAGAGCCGAGAGCAAAATGCCTATAACTAAGTTGTGCGGGCCGTGGATATAAACCGACCTGTAGTACTCTAAGAAGTATGTCAAAGGTATAGCCTTCGCCACCGCCTGAAAAGCGGATGGCAATACCTCTATAGGATAGTATATTCCGCTCACGAGAAGTATCAGGCCGCTGAGGCTCCAGGCCGCTACATCGGCCTTCTGGCCGAATGTGAGAATGGAGATGCACACTGTCATTCCTATGACTGCAGCAACCGAGAAAACTCCTGCCAGAAATATGATTACAGGCAGTATGCCTCCTTCAAGGAAGTTGAAGCCGAACAGGTATCGGCTTACTATAACCAGGATCATAAAAACAACTGTCCCCCGGGCGATGCCGAAGATAAGAGCACCGAAGACCAGATGATAGCTCTTTATCGGGGCTATGAAGGTATTCTTTATGCTCTTCGACCACATATCGAAGAGAAGAACATAGGCTACATCGATCTGGGCGACCTGCAATATGGTGAGAGCAATCGCTCCCACGATCAGGAACGAGCCTGTAGATGTTCCAAGGTTCAGGAATCTGGTCAGAAGACCTATCGATAGAAGGCTGACCATCGGCCAGAAGAAAAGCTCGAAGAGGGTGAAGACGTTTCTCTTTGATATTATCCAGTTCTTATAGGCCGAAGCCAGGTATTTGTTAAGCCTACCCTGCCAGTTCAAGAAAAACATCCTCCAGATCGGGCTCTTTTATGCTTATATCCTTTATCCGTGCAGTTGAGAATAGCTTGATTATCCTGTCCAGGCTGTCAGCATTCTTATCCACAGTTATCTCCGCCATTCCAGGCGATGTCAATAGGTTCATGACTCCAGGAACCTCTTTCAGCGAGTCAACATCCACGAGACCATCATAGTTTATGACAACCCTCTCGCCTAGGCCCAGCTGGCCTTTGAGATTCTTCGGCGTGTCCAGGGCTACAATCTCCCCTTTCCGTAGGAAGGCGATTCTGTCACAGAGCATCTCAGCCTCAGGCATATAGTGTGTCGACATGACAACTGCTATCTCCTGCTCCTCATGGATCCTGCGTATAAGCTGCCTTGTCTTCGTGGCAATCTCGGGATCGAGACCGGTCGTCGGCTCATCCAGGAACAATAGCCTTGGGCTGTTCAGCATCGCCTTTGCGAGCGATAGCCTCTGTTTAAGGCCAGTGGACAGATCTTCGAAGGTCATATCTCTATACCCGCCGAGCTCGAATGCATCTATAAGATCATCTACTTCTCTCGTAAGCTCAGTGCCGTACATTCCGTAGAGCATCGCATAATGTCTGAGGTTCTCCTTAACTGTCAGGCTCCATGGAAAGTTCGGCTTGGCGGTGCTTATGTTTATCTTTTTTCTCACCTCATCCATACTTCTCCGCGCATCAAGGCCAAGTATCTTCAGCTTCCCCCGATCAGGGTATATCAGCGTTGAGAAGATCGATATGAGAGTTGTCTTTCCTGAGCCGTTTGGGCCGAGCAGTCCGAAGATCTCGTCTGAATCGATCTCAAGAGATATATCCTTGAGGACTATTGATCGAGGCCCAAAAAAGCTCTTGTAGCTTTTGCAGATGCCTTCTGCCACAACAGATTTGTCCGACATAATTTACCTATGAAAACCTGCGCCATTTCGACCTGTGCAGGCGCTTTCTTAATGAAACTCCGGCCGCCATAACTACTAACACTATTGATATTGCTATCAGGATATAAATCAGAGGATTGGACGGCACAACTACACTTGCAGGAACTTGTTGTAAGGAGGAGCCACCATCATAATTCAATTCGCACTGAAGGTTATATTCATCTGAGCTCGCATTTTCGCCCACAGTAACAGCAAACTCTGCGACAGCAATCTGGCCCGGGGCTATATTTCCCAGATGAACGCTATCCTCAGATATGATGTGGGTAGAGCCAAGAAGCCTTGCAGTGCAATTGCTAAAATTCTCATGCCCATAATTCTTTATCGCAGCCAAGATTGTCCCTTTTCCGCCCGGGTGCAAGACGGACTTCGCACCAACAACATCAAGGTCATCATGCCCCTGAACAAATACCCTAATTAATATAATACTGCTATCGGGCTGATATAAGGGCGTTACGTTGCCGTTGCTCACTGCCGCATCCACCTGATACTCATAATCCAGGGAGAGCGGAAGCTCATACCATCCATCGGCATCTTTCACTGAAATATTAAATTCCATTCTTGCAACAGATCCAGACGGCAGCGATGCCACTATACAGGGCCCTGAAACGACATCGATGAGCCCATTGCCATGAAGCCTGGCGGTGATGTTCAAGGCATCGATTGAGCGCATCTCCGCCCTCATCTCCTTCATGAGATCCTCATCGGATCCGTTCTTCTGCGTCGGTATCAGCTCATCCACTCTGCCGCTGTTTCCGAGAAAGATCACAAAAGCGGAGTTGTCTCCCGGATACAAAACCGGGTTGACTGCCGATGCCGAAAGCCTTGGCGCACCTATCGCCTTGTAATGATCATCTGCGAAGAACATCATATCCTCTGCAGAACAAACTGATACCAGGATTAATATGTAAAGGATTTTGAGATGGTTCATCTTATACTCAACTTATACTCAACCTATACTCAACTTTCTCCCCAACTCTCTTAAGCCTATCTGGAGAGAAATGTGCTTATGAAGAAAGCAATAGCTGAAGTAAGGATTATGGTCGCACCTGATGGCACATTCAGTAGATAGGAAACAGCTAACCCACTGGTTACGAAGACTATTCCGAGAAGAACTGCTCCTGCCATTATTCCAGGCAGGCCCTTCATATGCTGTCTGCTTATAGCTCCGGGTATCGTAAGAAGCGCTATTAGAAGGATGATACCCACGATCTTTATCAAAACTACGATAGTGAAGGCAACCATACAGAGCAGAAGCAACCGCAGTCTCCGGATAGGAAGGCCGACAGCTTCGCCGTAAATAGGATCGAAGCTCAGGACCAGAAACTCTTTGTAAAGCGCTATTACTATAATAAGAACAACTAAAGTAAGGGCGCATATTATTGCCACATCCTCCCTGGTCACTGCAAGAATATTTCCGAAAAGGTATCCAAAGAGATCTCTTCCATAGCCGCTGGAGAGACTTATGAACATTATCCCAAGGGCCATGCCTGTAGCAAGAAAAACGCCTATTGCTGTATCCTCGGAGACCTTGGATTTCGAGGAGACTATGCCAATGCCGATAGCAGTAGCGACAGCCGATATAACACCGAATGCCAGAGGATCATAGCCCAGGAAATAACCGAGCCCAATACCGCCGAAGGCTGCATGAGCTATGCCATCGCTTATGAATACTATCTTATTCAATACTATGTATATCCCTATTATCCCGCAGAGAAAGGCCGCGGCGACGCCCGCTGCGAGGGCATTTCGCATGAACTCATACTTCAGAATATCTGCAAACTCAATCATGCTCCCTCAGCACCCTATGAGGCGCACCGTGAGCGATCATCTCAACGGGACAGCCATACGCCTGCTCGATATCATCAACCGTCAGCTCCTTTGATCCATGGTAGTATAGCCTCTGGTTCAGGCAGGCGATCTTGTTCACATACTTCGAGACTGCAGTGAGATCGTGCGATACAAGGACTATGGCGATGCCCATCTTTCTGTTCAACTTACATAAGAGCTCGTAGAACTCCGTCTGCTGTGCAGCATCGACGCCCGCCGTTGGCTCATCCAATAAAAGCAACTTCGGCTCAGATACAAGAGATCTGGCCACGAAGACTCTTTGCTGCTGTCCTCCAGAGAGAGCTCCAATGCTACGGTCTGCGAGATCCTGCATATTCACCGCCGCCAGAGCTCGAAGCCCTGCTTCACGGTCCTCACGGCCATATCGCCGGAAGATTCCCACTTTGCCATACAGCCCCATAAGCACAACCTCCAGGGCAGTTACAGGAAAGCTCGGGTCGAACAGGGTCTTCTGGGGCATATACCCCACGAATTTCCGTGCCTCTGCCGGCGGAAGGCCAAATATCCGGACTGTGCCTCGATCTGGTTCAATAAGGCCTAGCATTGCCTTGAGTAGGGTGGATTTGCCGCCGCCGTTGGGACCGATCAGGCCGAGGAAATCGCCTTCATCAAGATCCAGGTTCACATCTTCAAGGACGGGATGGCTAACTCTGCATATCCAGAGACCTTTTATCGAAACTATCGCCATCGCTACCTCAAGCTCTGAGCAATTTTTTCTCCAACGCTTCTCAGATTATCGATATAGTTCCGCGCCAGATCGTCAATGGTGGCCACTTTGCCATTGATCTCATTGGCGATCACCTCTGCAGACTTCGGATTGTACTGGGGCTCTACAAAGACTGTGGTTATATTGTTTGCCTTAGCTATATCTACAACTTCTCCCAGATACCTCGGCCCAGGCTCTTTCTCCTCGGCCTCGATGGCGATCTGTGTCAGGCTGTAATCCCTGGCAAAATACGTCCAGGCAGGGTGAAGGACGATGAACTTCTTCTCCTTTTTTCCGGCAAAAGTCCCATTGAGATATGCATCAAGATCCTTCAACTTTTTAATATAGTTATCCCTATTATTTATATAATAATCTTTGCCGGAGGGATCGATCTGTATAAGGCCATCGCATATATTTCGGACCTGGATCATGGCGTCGCGCGGCGAAAGCCAGATATGTGTATCCGCTGCATTGATCTCTCCTGTATCTCCTTCTGTACCGGTTATGAGGCTCACGCCCTTAGAAGTATCGATCACAAGCATATGTGGGTTAACCTTCAGTATGCTGTCCATCCAAGCCTCCAGGCCCGCGCCGTTCTCCATATAAACATCGGCATCTGCTACAGCCTGGATTTGTGATGGAGTGAACTCAAATGTATGCGGATCCGTGCCCGGCGGCACAAGGACAGTTACCTGGACCCGATCTCCTCCAACAGCCCGCACAAACTCGCCCAGCGGAATGATGGTGGTGGCAACTTTAACCTGGCTATTCGCATCTTTCTGCGATATGCCGACGCCGGCAGATAATGCCAATACTATCAGGACGGTCAGAGATAGAATTGCAAATCTCCTCATTGCTCAATCAGCCTCTTGCCGATATACCTAGACCTTGTTTTGCCGCCCTCCTTCCAGTAGCCATACCAGTAAGGCCCGTGAGGGCAGCCGTTGCAGCCTTTGCCACAGGAGACGCGCTCAAGCCTGTAGGTGATTGATCCTGATCTTTTCACGTCCAGCACCTCTCTTTTCGAAGGCTCTCGGACCTGCTCCTTATCGGATATCAGATTCTGTACAAGATCTCTGATCTCATATAGCACCGGCAGGCTTTGATGAGCGAGCATATTCGAGATATATTTGGGTATCACTAAGAGATCTTATGTAACTGACCATAGATAAATCCATCTCTATCGATAACAACGCACGGCAGGTTACATAAGAATAAGATGTTATCCTCATCATATCGGAGCAAATCAATGCGATTTAATGTCTTCTCGTTAATGCATGAGATCTGGCCTAACTTAATAGCTGAGACCGCAAAGCTGGAAAGAGACATTATCCGGCTCTTTGCTTCACTTCAACCTTATCGTCTGCGCTTCCAGAAACTTCCTCTGTAGGGGGGCTAGGGGTAGCCCGCCAGGGCGTTTGAGCGCGCTGGCGTAGCCATTAGTTTTAGCCCCAGAAAAAAATATAGAGCATCTGATAAAAAATGCAGAGTCGGCAATTTACAGCTTATGCCGGCCTCGCTCGCCCGAATCTTCTATATATATCCGTTTCGCTAGCCGTCGGCTGTACCATCTTCATGGCCTCATCGAAGTGCTTCTTTTCGATCTTGTAATCGCAGAATTGGGCCTCTTCCTTGGCCTTTCCACCGAGCACGCACTCCCTGATTGCGAGCATTACAGCCTCGTTGACTATGGCCGATAGATCAGCGCCCGAATACTTATCGGTCCTCTTGGCAATATCCTCGAGGTTGATATCCTCGGCCATCGGCTTATTGGCTGTGTGGATCTTGAGTATCTCCAGCCTTGCCTTCTCGTCCGGCATTCCAATCTCGATAAGCCTGTCGAACCTTCCGGGACGGAGCAGGGCAGAATCGATTATATCCGGCCTGTTTGTGGCAGCTATCACTATTACGTTATGCAGTGCCTCAAGGCCGTCCAGCTCAGTCAGGATCTGGGATATCACACGCTCAGTTACATGAGAATCCGCAGTTCCTCCAGCCCTTGAAGGTGCAATGGAATCGATCTCATCCAGGAAGATCACAGATGGCGCTGCCTGCCTGGCCTTGCGGAACGTCTCGCGGACTGCCTTCTCCGACTCGCCCACCCACTTGCTCAGGAACTCAGGGCCCTTTACACTTATGAAGTTGGCCTGGCTCTCAGTTGCAACAGCCTTAGCGATCATTGTCTTTCCCGTTCCAGGAGGTCCATAGAGCAGGACTCCCTTCGGAGGAGTTGCATTCATATGCTGGAAGAGCTTGGCGTATGTCAGAGGCCATTCAACCGACTCTATAAGCTCCTGCTTCACCTCGCCGAGACCGCCTATATCGTCCCAATGGACATCGGGCGACTCAACCATCACCTCACGCATCGCTGACGGCTCCATCTCTCTTAGCGCATCGAGGAAGTCATCGTTATTGACCTCAATCTTATTCAGCACCTCTACCGGTATTGATTCGACCTCCAAATCGAGCTCAGGAAGTACACGGCGCAGTGCGCGCATGCCTGCCTCACGGGCCAGAGCAGCCAAATCTGCACCGACGAAGCCGTGTGTTACATCTGCCAGCTTCTGCTGGTTGACATCCTTGGACAGCGGCATCCCGCGAGTATGGATCTGCAGAATTTCCAGTCTTGATTCTTTATTGGGAACGCCTATCTCGATCTCACGATCAAATCGTCCCGGCCTTCTCAGAGCCGGGTCAAGCGCATCCGGCCTGTTTGTCGCGCCTATGACTACGACCTTTCCGCGAGCCTCCATGCCGTCCATGAGTGCAAGGAGCTGTGCTACAACGCGGCGCTCTACCTCGCCTGTAACCTCTTCACGCTTTGGCGCAATTGAGTCTATCTCATCGATCAGGATGATCGAAGGCGCCTGCTCCTCTGCTGTCTTGAAGAGCTGTCTCAGCTTCTCTTCGGATTCGCCGTAGTACTTGGACATGATCTCCGGGCCGCTCAATGTCTCGAAGTGAGCGTTCGTTTCAGATGCCAGAGCGCGGGCGAGCAGAGTCTTTCCAGTGCCTGGAGGACCGAAGAGCAGAACTCCTTTGGGCGCCTCTACCCCCAAGCGCTCGAACAGCTCAGGATGCTTCATGGGCAGTTCGATCATCTCTCTGACTTTCTTGATCTCAGGCCCAAGTCCACCTATGTCCTCATAAGTAACCCTGGGCATGGCCTTCTCTTCCTTTGCAGGCTTCTCAGAGATCTGTATTGTAGTCCTGTCGCCAATGACAACGGCATCCTTGGCGGGCGTAACTCTGACGGCCATCAGCTCTATCTTCCTGCCCATGACGCTTATCTCAATGATGTCTCCGCGGGTTATGACGCGGCCTTCCATGTACCTCTTTAGATACTCCTCGCCGCCGGTTATGCGCAAGGGGACCGTCGGAGCAAAGACTACGGTATCTGCAGGAGCGGATTGGATTACCTTAACAGTGATGCGGTCATCGATACTTACGCCTGCATTTCGCCTTATGTTGCCATCCAAGCGAATTGTTCCCGAACCCGTATCATCAGGATAGCCAGGCCAGAGCAATGCCGCAGTCTTCTTCTTTCCCTGGATGCTGATTACATCCCCTGCCTCCCAGCCCTGCTGCCGGAATACCGTCGGGTCTACCCTGGCGATGCCCCTTCCAACATCAGATGGGCGTGCCTCAATAACTTTAAGTGAGATATCTTCTGCCATCAAAAACCTCCGATATCAATACTCATTAGCCTCTCAAGCTTAAGTAATTTTTTGACTGTTCTATTTCTTGATGTGATATTCTGAACTCTTGCAATATATTTCCGGCATTTGTATACCTGAAATTACTAACTTATAGTTAGTGATGTTTACTATTTAAACTTTATGTAGGATATTGGCCATGGGACTCAATAGAATAGTCTCCATCTCCGAGAGGCTGTAAATGCCCATGTCCTAGTAGGTCAAAGGCCGTCGCACGCCTGCTTATTCGCAAATGCTTAAGCTGGCTTATACACCACATCCGCCGCCTGATTCATATGCCTCTCTTACTTGATCCAGGGTTTCAGAGGATAGCTTTCCCAATAGAGCCTCAAAGAACGCATCCGCATACTCGGGATAGAGACATCCGAGGCTCTCTGAGCCGTCGATCACACGTTCTGCCAGGTAGCGTAAATCCTCGGCAGATAGCCGCCTCAGCCGCTCACCGAAGTCCCTTTCGTCCTTTGAATGGTGGTTTGCTACAGGAGGCAGGATGTTCATATACTCCAGATCAATTCCCTGAGAAACCAGCTCATCGTACTCGGGGATGAGCTTTCTCAGTATCTCCCTATCCTTATCGCCGAGCTCTCTTGCCATAAAACACCAAAGCAAACATCGGAATAAAAATTTAGCCTATGGACCGGCCAATCCATTCGAAGTAGCGTTCATCGCCTCCTACTATTGGAATCGCAATGATTTCAGGCAGCTCATAGGTGTGAAGCTCTTTTATCCTGGCCTTGATCTTATCTGACATCCTCTGCTCGGTTTTTATTATCATCAGCTCTTCGCGCTCATCCGAGAGCCTTCCGTTCCAGACGAAATACGACCTCACCTGAGTGACATTCACGCAAGCTGCCAGCTTCTCCTCGATCAACGCTCGGGCGATCTTATCAGCGTCGCCTGGAGGCGCGGTGCATAACATTATTATGAACTCAGTCATGTCCTACCCATCTCTCCCCGCCCTCTGCTATCTCCTTCTTCCAGATCGGCACCCTTTCCTTCAACTCATCGATGATGTAGCTGCATCCCTCGAATGCTTCCTTCCTATGACCAGCTGCGCAGACTATGAGTGCGATATTGTCCCCGACAAAGAGAGAGCCGATACGGTGGATTATATGAACGGACTTCAAGTCGAACTTTTGCGTTGCCTCGTTACCTATTTTTTCAAGCTCAGGCAGGGCCGCTTCTTTGTAAGCCTCAAGCTCCATCCTCTGGATGTTATCGTTTCTGACTGTGCCAAGAAATGTGACGATAGCACCAACATCCTCCCTTTTTGCCTTGCTTACAATCTCATCTATAGAGAAGTCTCTCTCGGTGATATCGATCATGAGCTATTTCTTCCACATGTTCTGATAATCTGCTGGCATCGATTGGGCCGATTCGGCCTTCAATTCGCCCTTTTTAAGAGATGCCTTTATCTTCTCCGACTCACGTTTCCTGAGCCTCTCGATCTCCTCCTCAGACTCAATCGTCATGACAAAGGCTCCATGACACGGTTTAACGTAGGTGAAGACCAGATCCTTTCCCTTAGCGCCTATGGCGATAGGAGGAACACCTATGATATAGTAATCCTTGAAGATCTTATAGCCCGGATCTACATAATAAACCTCATCGGCATTCTTTTCGATGAACTGACGGGCCTCCTTGAAGGAGGTCCTCTCAAGGAGAAGCTTATACTTCATCTGCTCTATGCAGCTCATAGCTCCACCCTGTCCAGCTTTGCCTTGAGCGGAATGGGGTTGTGAACAGCCTTTGCCACAATCTTCTCTGCAGGGAACTCTATTGTATCTGCCAGCGCCTCAGATCCTTTTCCGAAGACCACTGCATAGATTTTGGCCTGCGATATGGCGCTTACGGTCGCTGCATAAGTCACTCCGGCATCATTATGCATGAAGGCAAAGCAGATATCGAAATCTCTCTTGCGCTCAACTATATCTGCGATACACTCATCTACATCAATCGTGTTCTTAACATAATAGCCCTCGGGATCTGCTACCGATAAGAGCTTCAGGGCAGCATCAGTGCCTGCGAGCATAACATTATATCCTTTCTTGTTCAGCTTGTTCGAAAGGTAAAGGACTATGCTCGTCTGAACAGGAACCTCTGGGCAGCCCATCATAAGAAGTACATTACGTCCCGCCATCATTCTTCATCTCTTAAGCATCATTTTTTTCAAACTAGATTAACCTATCATTTTGTGAACTTTTCCATGGCATCTTGGCAGCCTCTTCATGAACCTTCAGGATTGTCACTCCTTTAGCCGCCATGTACAATTCTTACGATTCTTAGCTCATCCTCAGATTGAGCCATCTCGAGCTCAGAGACTATTTTGCCGTTCTTTGCAACAACTACCTCGACAGGATTTATACCGAGCAGCTTCAGGATTTCCTCTATAACCATCCTCTGAATCGGCATCTCCTTTATTATGCCATCATGTAAGGTTATCTTCATCTATTAAACATCTCTATGGGGAGTTATATCACATCCGGTACAGGGAAGACACATGGTCTCAGACTTGTCAGCCTGAAGGCCCTGCTCGTCCAGCGATTTACGAACATACCGCGAAAGCTTGAGCAGCCTTTCTGCAGATGGCCTTTGGACCTGGACCTCGCCAGCTCTCAAAGGATGTGACGATATCGGCCTGAGGATCGGTATCACACCCATCTTTGTCAGCCTGTCGACGCCGGAGGTGACGCAATTATCGTTCTCGCCAAGGCCTATGATAAAGTTCGATGAGACCCTATTTCTGCCGAAGATCTTTACGGCTTTCTCGAGGGCCTTGAGGATATAAGCCAGCGACAATCCAGGGCAATACCGCACAAAGATCTCTGGATCCATTGTCTCGACGTTATATTTTATCTCAGTGGCCCCAGCCGCGAAAAGATCCTCCGAGGAAGTACCTGTAGGATAAACTGAAACGCCTATCGGCAGATCATATCGCTCATGGAGAGCCTTCACTATCTCCACAGCATTTCTTACCTCATCCTCAGGGGACTGGGCCACACCGCTTGTAAGAGAGATGGCCCTGAGATATCCTGTCTGTTTTGCTTCTTCTACCATTCTTAGGATCGTCTCTATGCTCTTGATCTCACCATTAAGCTTCGGCACCGGGCAGAATTTGCAGTCATAAATGCATCTTCCGCTTATAGTCAGGTAAGCCTGCTCAGGGCAGTGGCTGAGAGCCGGCTCAAGCTTACCTGTAACAATTTCTCGTCCATCCCTGATCACGCTTACGTCGGAGCAGCACCTTACTACCTTTAGCGGCGAGTTTTTGTTTATGGAAAGCCTCACCCGATGGCCGCCGGATTTTATGAAGAATGACTCCAGACCGGCACCTGGACCTGCACTGGGTACGGTCGTCTTAGTAGCTTCTCTTAAAAGGCTTACATCGATATCGGCGCTGCCTATGCTCACCAGCAACGCCTTGACCTCGGCATTCATCTCCATACTTATGCCTCAAAATAACTTTATAGGATTGGAAAAGGCTGCAACCTATTGATTGTGCGATCACTGAATCGCCGCCAGGCGAAATCGTTTGCTAGAGCCAGGATCATGGATCAGGCGAACCGATATCGCCTTAAGATGATTCAAATTACCGTTCCTCCGCCAGGGCTGAGTTCACGATTGTGAACAGGCCATTAAAGATTGTTTGTATATAAGAATTGGGATTACGGCAAAATTTAGAAATTTTTATATGTTATGAGAAGTATAATAGTTGATCAGCGCTTTATATCCTTTAATTTTAAGATGGAGGAATAAAATGGATGTATTAGAAATTATACGATCAGATCATCAGAAACTGCTGGACGG
Organism: Methanotrichaceae archaeon; assembly: GCA_041946675.1. Classification (GTDB taxonomy): domain Archaea; phylum Halobacteriota; class Methanosarcinia; order Methanotrichales; family Methanotrichaceae; genus CAWBKV01. The sequence continues at coordinate 61,323 of JBHGAU010000006.1, forward strand.
CATTGATCGACTGGAGGAGACCGCAGAAGGCTTCAGGGAGGATAAATTCAATCTCGTGATGAGGGATAACCTGGATCACATGAAGGCAGAGGAGGATGTATTTTATCCCTTGATTAATCAGCATGCTCCAGAGGCTATGATGAAAGCCATTGAGGCACATAATATCGCCAGGCTTTCCATGGATGATCTCTCTTTAACGCCCAAGAATGATCCCTGGTGGGTAGCAAAGCTGCAGGTCTTCAGAGATATATCTTTAAGTCACATCCGTGAAGAAGAAGGCCCTATCTTCGATATTGCCAGAAGGGCGATGAGCGGCGACGAACTTCAAGAGATGGGCAAGCGATTCCAGGCTGCAAAGAAATCCAGCATACCGCGTCCGCCGGCTGAGGAGGCATCAGCAGGGAGCGGCAGATGAAGTAGTTTTGGCATTTAAATATAGTAAAGATCCCCAGCAATACTCGATGGATTGAGGAAGTAACAAAATAGATAAAAGAAGGGTGGCAGGGATTACACCGAAAGATCATCAACCGCACTCATGCAGGCTAGATCCTCACACCCTATGATCTGCCCATCCTTAAGCGTATACATCCTCTGTGCCAGCCTTGCCAGATCCAGGTTATGGGTTACTAACACCAGAGTCATCCCCTGCCGGTTCAGCTCAGAGAAAAGCCGGAAAACCATCTTCGAGGTTACTGAATCCAGGTTGCCGGTCGGCTCATCGGCCAGAATTATCTTAGGATCGTTGATAAGTGCACGGCCAATCGCCACACGCTGCATCTCACCTCCGGAAAGCTGTCCTGGAAGGTGACTACCCCTGCCGCCAAGGCCTACCATCTCCAAAACTTCATCGATCCTTTTATCATCCCTGCTCTTTTTGCTAAAAAGCATCGGCAGCTCAATATTCTCACGGGCGGTCAGGGTAGGCATGAGATAAAACTGCTGGAATACAAAGCCTATATTCTCACGGCGAAGCTTTACCAGATCCTTTTCCTTTAGACCGTTTGTCTCAACTCCATTCAGCTTCAGGCTTCCACTCGTCGGCGTATCCAGGCATCCGAGCACATTCAATAGCGCAGTCTTGCCTGCGCCTGAAGGACCGACGATGGAGACGAATTCGCCATCGTCTACCTGGAAATCCACATTCCTCAGGGCAAATATCCTCTCTCTGCCCCTGTTGTAGATCTTGGTCAGACCTTTTCCGTTTATGAGGCTCATTCTATGCCACTCCTGATGGCCTCCATTGGAGTCAGCCTTGAAGATTTGAACGCCGGATATAAACCGCAGACGAGCCCCAATCCCACCGAAAAGACCAGACAGAAAGCAATTAAATCTGGACTCAGAGATATCAGCGATCCTCTGGGCGAATAAGGCAGCATTCCCTTGACAAAGCCCTCTATCAAGCTTGATCCGACGATTGCTGCAAGAGTTCCCAATATGCCGCCGCTGATTGTTATGAAGACAGTCTCAGCCAGGACCATTTTGCCTATATCAAATCCTGATGCACCTATTGCTTTCATCATGCCGAACTCCCTCGTCCTTTCATTAACCGACATGAGAAGCGTATTGATGATTCCGAAGGCGCTGATGATCAGGGCTATTCCAATGACTGTGAGCAGCAGGGACCTTGCCGAATCTGCAAGATTCATGATTGTGCCCATTATCTGAGTCATTGTTACAACCTGGATATCGGGAATCTTCTCCATCTCTTCAGAGACGCTTCCGATCAGGCTTACATCTTTGACCTTGACAGCTATTGTTGTTATCTTTCCCTGCTTGTTGAAGACCCTCTGAACCTCTGCCAGAGGAACGAAATGGAATTGATCATCCTGATCTCCAGTTCTCTCAAGGACTCCAACTATTGTGAAGTTCTTGAACGGGCCCGAGGGTATCACAGATCCTGCAGTCAAGTTCTCCTTATCCGCGAGACCCCTGCCAATGATCATAACATTGGTTTCATTATCCTCAAAGAACCTGCCCTCGACCTTCCACCATGGCTTGAGCTGCCTCACCTCATCGATCTTTATGCCGTAAATTATGTGAGGCTCATCAAGGCCGGTCTTCGCATTTTTCTTAATGAACTGGTGCATAAGCATGGGCGATGCAAGCTCTATCCCGTCGATTTTGGTAATATTATCCAGATCGGCTTGAGAGAGATACTTTGGTATCACGCCACCGTGTATGACCAATGATGCCGCCTCGTAAGGGCATCCTTTGGGCACCGCCAGAATATGGGCTCCGAGGCTGCCAACCTCCTTATTCAGCTCCTTCTCATATCCTGAGTTAAGGGATAGGAGGCTGAAAAGGACTGTTATGGCAATGGCCACGCCCAGCACAGTCAGCAGCGTCCTCCCTCTACGCCGCAGTAGATTCTTCGCCGCCAGAGTGAGGAAGTTCATCTGTGGATCTCTCCGCCTACCTCCACGATCTTGCCGATTATCATTAGATCGCCGTCTTTAGCGGTCACGCTTCCATAGACCTTGGCGTTTGATCCTCGCTTCTGGGGTATTACGAAGTTGCTGGGGAGTATATCCACATAGATACTGGCCGTTCCATCATCAACGATGAACCAGCAGCCTGAGCCGCATTCATCCACAATCTTTCCCTCGATCACAACCATCTTGCCGTCGTAGGCCGCCTCATTCTGGATTATATCCTGGATCTTTATAATATTCCCTTTTAGCTCAGGAGGCTCTTCCTTTGACTGGACAGTCTGTATGACCAGAACCGCTAGAACTGCCAGAATCAAAGCTTCAGCCAACCTATTCCAACTCATCTTATCACCTTCATGACCCATGCTTCAAACAACTTCTTTGATATATGATGATTTGGATTTAGGCAACTCCTTTGGGATATTGAATGATGAATCGGCTACAATTTGCGTACATATATGTATCAAATCTTCTTCACTGCGCATTAATATTCCATTTTGATCATAGGAAAGCCCCGCAGCTGCTCTATCTCTATTTGCCATCGACTACAGCTCAAATCCTCCATCTCAAATAAAATAAAGATATTAGCCTCTCTCAATCATGTAAATTACCATCGTTGATCAAAAACGAAGATGCTGACAATTATTGCCGCAATCCGCAGATATTTGTGTGCCTTTATACATGGTTAATAGATGGGTGCCGGGGTGACTGACCGGTTAAGTGCGCGGCTGCAGACCGCGAGAATTGGGTTCGACTACCTGCAAAACATAACCGATGTGGATGACAAGATCATCCAGAGAGCTGCAGAGCAGCAGGTTTCGCCCATAACGCTCGCGCGCAAGTTTGAGAAGAGATACCTGGAGGATATGCAGGCTCTGGGAGTAACCAGTGTCAATTATTATGCCAGGGCGACGGAGCATATCCCTGAGATCATCGGCCAGATAGAACGGCTGATAGAAAATGGCCATGCCTATGAGACCGAGACGGGTGTTTACTTTGACGAATCCAGGTTTGAGGACTTCGGAAAGCTGTCGCACCAAACTTCTGAGGATCTGGAGAAGCACAGGATCGAGCCAGATCCAACAAAGAGGAATCCAGGAGACTTTTCGCTCTGGAAGAAACGGCAGGATGGAGAAGAGGTCACCTGGGACTCGTCCTGGGGCAAAGGCCGGCCCGGCTGGCACATAGAGGATACGGCAATCACTGAGACCTACTTCGGCCCTCAGTATGATATCCACGGCGGAGCTATGGACCTGATATTCCCGCACCACGAGGCAGAGATCGCCCAGATGGAGGCGGCGTCCGGCAAAAAGCCGCTTGTCAGATGCTGGATGCATACCGGCTTTTTGAATGTAAAGGGCGAGAAGATGTCCAAATCGCTTGGAAACTTCATTACAATCAGAGAGATGCTTGGGCGATATGATGCCGAAGCATTCAGGTTCTTCGTCCTTTCTGCACATTATAGAAGCCCTATTGATTTCTCTGAGACAGCGCTTGAGCAGTCATGGAAAAGCCTGGAGAGGATTCGCCAGCTTGCGAGGATCATAGACGAGCAGATCGGGATGAATAAAGAGGCTAATGAAGAGATCATCCATCAATCAGCGGAAGCTGAAGAGAGAGATGCGAGTGCGGTCGAGGCTAAGACAAAGTTTTTGGAGCATATGGACAACGATTTCAATACGCCTTATGCTCTTCGCGTTATCTTCGAGCTTGTCAGAGATGTGAACAGGCGCTTGGATGAGAAGACGATTTCCATAAAGGCGCTCCATGATGTTAAGGCATTTCTGGAGGAGGCTGGAGAAATCCTCGGCATAAGCTTCTCAGGAAAGGAGGCTAAGGCTGTGGGAGCTGCAGAGAACTTGACTGGAAACCTGATAGAGCTCTTGATCGATATACGGCAGAAGCTCCGCGAGAAAAAGGATTGGCAGCTCGCTGATGAGATAAGATCGAGGATGAATGGCTTGGAAATAGTATTGGAAGATGCAAAGGCTGGCGGAAATAGATATTCCATCAAAAGAGCCTGAAGCGGGCTTAAATATAGCGCCATTATTGAAGAGATGCGGGCTGCATCTCATAAAATAGGCTTATCCGGCCGATATCTTGGCAAGCTCTCCCAGCATTACAGATTAGCGAGCTGGCTGCTCTATCGAGCTGAGTTTGCATTTCTCAATAGACTATATTTTATCTTTCCTAAATTAATAATCCTGAATTATGCGGATAAATTCCCTTGCCGCTACAAAAAGGTACATATACTGTATTAGTTAACAATTGTTATTGGTGAGATGAAATGAGGGATCGTCTTTGCAAGTGATGTAATTGAGCAGCCGAGTTCAAATCTGAACAGCCTAAGCCAATTGCCGCCATCTGCCAAACTGGTTTTCAAGGTGCTTGAATCAGATGGTCTTTTAACGCAGAAGGATATCATCGCCAGAACCTATCTTCCTGCAAGGACTGTGAGGTATGCCTTGAATAGACTAAAGGAACAGCATTTTCTTCAGGAGCGATTCTATTTCCAGGACGCCCGCCAGAGCCTTTATGGACTGAGTCCTGAAACCCTGGAGGTGGTTGCAGACTAATGGCAAAGCGCCTTTTGATAGGTCTGAGCAGTCATGTTAAGCCAATCGCGCTTAATTTTTGAAGCACTGAAGACCGGCCCAAATCAACGGCCGATCTTTGGCCTCGTTGAAAAAGATTTGATGTCGATTCATATATATCGCTATAAAATTGCAAGATCTTTAATCGCACTCTTGAGCCATTTTCCACCTGCCCCTGATGATCTCCCACTTTCTATCTCTATCCCTGATAATCCGCACTATATCTTCATCCTTCAGATGCCTGAACCGAGACTGCTTTGAAAGATAATCCCGTACGGGAGCGAACTCCTTCGGATTTCTGTTTAATATAAACTCGCCATTTTCAAATTCAGCAAGGAACCACAGGCCGCAGTCCACCACATCTTTTCCGATATCGATAGTGCTGTCAGAAGGCATGCCCCATCCTGTAGGGCATGGCGAAAATACATGTATGTAAGAGGTCCCGTCAATATATTTTGCTTTGTTTACTTTATTCAGAAAATCCTGAATATAGCCTACACTGGCAGTGGCGGCATAATCTATTCCATTTGCTGCAACGATCTCAAACATGTTCTTCTTCCGTGTCTGCGAGCCTCTGATTTTTCGTCCTGCGGGGGTAGTTGTAGTCCTGGCTCCAAAAGGCGTCAAGCTGCTCTTCTGAATCCCTGTGTTCATATAAGCTTCATTATCATAACAGACAAAAATTATTCCATCGCCACGGTCTATGGCTCCAGAAAGGGCCTGAAGCCCGATATCTGCGGTGCCGCCATCACCGGAAATACCTACCACATGAAAATCCTCCATCCCGAGAGCCTTTGCTCCGGCTGCTATTCCGGACATCATGGAAGCCGTTCCAGCGAAAGTGGATATCATAGCGTTGTTGGCAAAGCATAATTGCGGGTACATAAATCCCACAGCTGACATGCATCCTGCGGGGACAACAGTAAATGTCCTTTCCCCAAGAACCTTCATGACCAGTCTTGTGGCAATGCTGCCTCCACAGCCGGCACAGGCTTTATGCCCATAGAAGAACTCTTTATCCGTTATTGTTCTTGCGTTTACGCTCTTCGAATTTGCCTCTTCTGTATCTGCAGCGCCAGCAGTTCCAGATTGAGCCGATATCTTGGTCAAGCCGTCATTCATCGATAGCTACCCCCAGATTGACGAACTGGACAAAGTTTTGCTTCTTCCCCCGCAAACCCTCCTTCAAACGGACGAACATCTCGCGGATATCCTTCCTGGAGATGTCCCGACCGCCCAGCCCTGCAATGAAATCCAGTGTGAGGACATCCGTTCGAGCCTTTGATAGGGCAGAGTTAACATTGGTGTAAACTGTGCCCT
>JBHGAU010000059.1:0-15903 GCA_041946675.1 Methanotrichaceae archaeon
TCATTTGTGCACTCATTTGTGCACTCATTTGTGCACTCATTTGTGCACTCATTTGTGCATTCATTTGTGCATCCCTTATTGCGTCCGCTCATTTGATACCCTTCTTGATCTCTTCGCAGATCATCAGGTTTTTCAGAGCCTGCTCCGGCGTTACAGGGAATTTTTTGCCATATTTGGCGGAGTCCAGGAACGTTTTCAGTTCGACTTTGAGAGGCTCAACTTTATTTACCAGCACCTTCTCAATGATATTTTCCTGCATGTATCTTTCGTTCTCTATCCCGTACTTGCCGGGCTTTCTGTAGACATATACCTCCTGGGTCATGAAATCGCCCTCAGTCGTGAAGTCCTCTGCTTCGAGGTACATCGTCCTGAACTTCTTGGACGCAAGTCTGCTTGCGGATATTGCAACTACTGAATCGGAGAAGACTATCATCGCCTCGCAGACATTCCTGTTTCCTGCACTATAGATTCTATAATCATTTTCTTCAGGGAACAGGGAATTGAATGCTATGTCTATGTCATGTATCATCAGGTCTTCAATCACTGAGGCATCTGTTATCCGGTTTGATGTAGGATTATGCCTCTTTATGGATACATAATCTGGCTTATGAGAGATCTTTTTGATCTCATCGACTATAGGGTTGAATCTCTCGATGTGACCTACTCCTACTACTGCATCGTTGTCTTCTATGAGCGCGAGAAGCTTCTCCCCCTCCTCAACTTTGAGCGTAATGGGCTTCTCTATTAGACAGCTGACATTTTGGCTGATAACCTTCCGGCCCACATCGAAGTGGAATTTCGTAGGCACGCAGATGCTTGTAGCCTCGACCTTTCCCAAAAGCTCTTCCATTGAGCCGCAGATCGAGGCAATGTCCTTCACCCTCGATGCATTTTCGGCGACTGGATCGAAGACATAGACATCTCCGACGCCCTTAAGCTCAGAATAGACTCGGACATGGTTCCTGCCCATGGCTCCTACGCCGATGACTCCGACGTCCATGCTTCAAGCCTCAAAGCCGTTTACGGTCATGGCTATATATTCCAGGTCCTCCTGCGTGAGCGCCGGATGAACCGGCAGGCTCATGACCTTCCGTGAGACGTCTTCTGACACCGGGCAGACATCCTTATCCAGGCCCAGTTCTCTGTATATGGGCTGCCTGTAAACCGGCTTGGGATAATGGACTGCCGAGCCGATGCCTCTGGACTGGAGATAATCCATCAGCTTTTCGCGGCCTGCGGGGAAGTCCTCCTCCACTTTGACAACATATTGGTTGTAGACGTGCCTCACGTTCTCAGCTTTGAACGGCACTGTCAATCCCTTGATCATGATATTCTTGTTGAGATACTCTGCATTATTTATCCGCTTTCTGTTGAACTCATCAAGCTTCTTAAGCTGAACTTGCCCCATTGCTCCCTGCGAGTTCATCATCCTGTAGTTATAGCCGAGAAGCACATGGTTGTACTTGCCCGTATCTCCGTGGTTCCTGAGCAGCCGGAGCTTTGATGCGATGGCATCCTCGTTGGTCGTGATCATGCCACCTTCGCCGGTGGTCATATTCTTTGTAGGATAGAATGAGAAGCATCCTATTCCGAAGCTGCCCACCTTTCGGCCATCGTATTCGGCACCATGGGCCTGAGCGCAATCCTCTATCAAAATGATATTATTATCCGCGCATATTTGCACAATCGCTTTCATATCGAATGGCTGGCCGTATAGATGAACTCCGATTACTGCTTTGGTCCTTGGAGTTATCTTCTCCTTAAGATCCTCGGGATCGATGTTGAACGTCATCTCATCAACATCTGTGAATACTGGTTTTGCGCCCTGGTATAAGATCGCGTTAGCAGTCGCTATAAATGTGAATGCTGGGGAGATAACCTCATCTCCCTGCTTCAAGTCCAGGGCCTTAAGCGCCAGATCAAGAGCAACAGTGCCGTTGCTGACGGCAACTGAGTTCTTTACATTCAGGTAGTTTGAAAATGCGTCCTCAAATTTCTTGACAGATTCTCCCTGAACGAGCATGCCTGAGCTAAGTATATCTCCGACTGCTTTTATCTCTTCACCGCCTACGATCGGCCTCGCTATAGGAATGAAATCTCTCATCCGGATCTCCTTCGAACCTTTATCCTCAGTAGTATCCCTGTAGTTCTGAGGCTGCCTAATTGAAAAGCCTTATTGTGCCTCTGATATAAGTTCAGAGTATAGTCCCGAAATCTTTGACTTTATATACCCACCAAAGTGGCATGGGAAGACCGAGCATAAAGACCGAGCATATGAAGTCAAAACATTCGGGACTGTGCACTTCGCGTTGTCTATGAAAAAGGGGTTATATAGGATAACAGCGTACGAATTCTTCAGAATATTAATAGAATATGATTTATAAAATATAGTACATGGATCTGGTCATATGATAGATGTAGGAATAGTCGGTGGATCAGGTTACACCGGCGGAGAGCTTCTGCGTCTCCTATCAAACCATCCCGAAGCGAATGTAGTTGTAGTAACTTCCCGCAAGCTGGCAGGCAAGCCCGTCAGCTCAGTTCATCCTCACCTAAAGGGCCTTTATAATCTCAACTTCGAAGCCCCAACTGCAAAAGAGATCGCAGAGCGCTGCGATATCGCATTTACAGCCGTTCCTCATGGGACTGCAATGGATTGGGTGCCCGAGCTGCTGGATGCAGGCACACGCGTCATCGATTTGAGCTCAGATTACCGCCTGGCAGTTGATGTCTTTGAAAAGACATATGGCATCAAGCATCGTGCCCCAAGGGAAGCGGTCTTTGGAATGACTGAGCTTCACCCTGAGGTCGCAGGCGCAAAGCTCGTTGGAAATCCCGGCTGCTATCCTACTGGAGCCACACTGGCCGTTGCGCCTCTTGCAAAAGCCGGACTTATCGATAGGGTAGTATTCGATTCAAAGTCAGGCATATCCGGCGCAGGAGTGGAGCCCACGGAGACGAGCCACTATCCCAACATGGCAGAGAACGTGATACCCTACAAGCTGACAACCCACAGGCATGTTCCCGAGATCAGGCAGGAGCTGACAAGGTTATCCCCGGGGGTGAAGATCAGCTTCACGCCTCACGTGGTCCCTGCAGTTCGCGGCATCCTGACGACTGCCCATGTCTTTGTGAAAGATGATGCAATAGACACAATTCAGGATAAATCAGCCGTTGCAGAGATCTATAGGGATTTCTACAAGAATGCTCATTTCATACGCATGGCCGATGGCGTTCCCCGGCTCAGCTCTGTTCGAGGCAGCAACTTCTGCGACATCAGCTTCGAGCCTGAAAAGGGCTCCGATAGAATTGTGGTGATATCCGCAATCGATAACCTTGTCAAGGGCGCATCCGGCCAGGCGATCCAGAATATGAACCTGATGGCTGGGCTCGATGAAACAGCCGGCCTCTGGCACCCAGGTATGGCTCCGTGAGGGGATGAAAATGTTAGTAAGGGATGTAATGAATGTGAAGCCGGTAACCTGCCAGGTGACGGATACTGCAGCCGTAGCCGCTAAGCTCATGAAGGAGAACAAGATCAGCGGCATGCCCGTCCTGGATGGAGAGAGGCTTGTAGGTGTCGTTTCGGAATCGGATCTCCTGCGCCTTCTGGCTACTGAAGAGCCGGGAGGCAGCCTTTGGCTTCCAAGCTCCTTTGAGATATTTGAGATTCCGCTCAGAGATCTTATCAGATGGGAGCGGCTGCATTCGATGGCCGAGGATATATCCAAGAAAAAGGTCTCAGAGGTCATGAGCAGGAACATCCATGAGGTAGGACCGGATGATACTGTAGAAGAGGCTGCCTCAATCATGACCCGCCACAGAATTAACCGTCTGCCCGTTGTCGAGAACGGCCGACTTATCGGAATAATAACCAGAGGCGATATAATATCCGGGCTGGGAACCGTTCATGAAGAGGATTGACGGCGGGATCTGCGCCGTTGCCGGTGTGCGTGCAGCTGGTGCCAGGAGAGGCAAATACGGCGTAGCTGTGATCGCTGCCTCGGGCGCTGCTGCCGGGATGTATACCACCAATAAGATCAGAGCTGCGCCTCTGGATGTTACAGCTGAGCATCTTATTGGGGGGCGCCTTGAAGGAGTAATCGCAAATAGCGGATGCGCAAATGCCTACACAGGCGCGCGGGGACTCGATGATGCGAGAGAGATGGCAGACCTTCTCGCAGATTTTCTGGGAACTGATCCGAAAAAGATCGCTGTCGCCTCCACGGGTGTTATCGGCAGGTACCTGGATATGGAACTGATTGCAAGCCTATTCGATGAGGCTAAAGCGAAGCTCAGAAGCGATCCGGATGCGAGCCGCGAAGCTGCGATGGCTGTCATGACCACGGATACTCGAATAAAAGAGGTTGCAGTGGAGCATGAAGGGATCCGCATTGCAGGGATAGTCAAAGGCGCCGGGATGATTGAGCCGAATATGGCGACGATGCTCTGCTTCCTCTATACGGATGCAGACTTGCCCGAGGATGCCCTTCATAAATCTCTCGCCGATGCAGTCGCGGACAGCTTCAATATGCTCACCGTTGATGGAGACACGAGCACGAACGATACTGTGCTTCTTACGGCCACAGGGCTTAAAAAAGTCAGCATCGAGAATTTTGGCGAGGCTCTGAGATATGTTTGCATTGAGCTTGCCCGAATGATGGCTCGCGACGGCGAGGGCGCAACAAAATACTTCGAGACTATTGTATCCGGAGCCAGGAATGATAAGGATGCCAGGCTTGCTGCAAAGGCGGTAGCACGCAGCAGTCTTGTCAAGACTGCCATCTATGGGGCCGATCCCAACTGGGGCAGGATTGTTGCGGCAGCAGGCTATTCAGGCGCAGAAGTAGATCCTGAGAGAATCACACTCAGCATTGAGGGGAGTGGTCTGAAGGCGCAGCTGGTAGAAAGAGGAATGATAGTGGACGGCATTCTGGAGCAGGCTCAAAAGATCATGAAGGGAGATGCTATTACTATCAACATTGACCTGGGCCTGGGAAAAGCCAGTGCTCGAAGCTTCGGCTGCGATCTGACCCACGGATATGTGGACATAAACGCAAATTATACGACCTGATATGTTCCGCGATAACAGGCTAGGAGGGATTTCCGAGGAGGTACTTGATTTCATATCCTCCCGCAAGGCGGATAAAAGAATCTTCGAAGCAGATATCCTGGTAGATAGGGCGCATCTGATAATGCTTCAAGAGCAGGGGCTGATCCCAGAGGATGTATGCTCGAAGATAATTGATGCTCTGGATGGGCTCGGAGAATCGGACCTAGGCGAAGGCGAGGATGTTCATGAGGCGATCGAGGCTTATGTGCTTTCCAGAGTCGGTTCAGAGGGCGGCAGGATGCATACCGGCAGATCAAGGAACGATGAAGTTGCGACCTGTATAAGAATCGCTCTCCGCTCAGAGATGCTCAAGCTGATGGAAGAACAGATATCGCTCATCAAAACGCTTGTAGATCTGGCATCAAAGCATACCACGACAGTTATCCCGGGATTCACACATACTCAGCATGCTCAACCGACAACTCTCGCTCACCACCTGTTGGCCCATGCAGACGCGTTCATGCGTGATCTTGAGAGGATTGAAGGCACATACTCACGGGTAAATAAAAGCCCCCTCGGCGCAGCCGCCTTTGCCTCCACAGGCTTTGATATTGACAGGCAAAGAACCTGTGATCTTCTTGGATTCGATGGCCTTGTAGAGAATAGCATGGATGCCGTCTCAACAAGGGATTTCATACTTGAGACTCTATCGGACCTTTCAATTCTGATGGTCAACCTTAGCAGGCTTGCGGAGGAGCTGATCCTCTGGTCCACATCCGAGTTCGGCTACATTGAGCTCGACAACCTCTTTGCCTCAACAAGCTCGATCATGCCCCAGAAGAAGAACCCTGATACGGCTGAGCTGGCCCGCGCTAAAACAGGCTCAGTCATCGGCAGCCTCATCTCCTGCCTTGTGATCTGCAAAGCACTGCCCATGAGCTATAACCGCGATCTTCAGGAGGCCACGCCTCACCTCTGGCGCGGCATTGATTGGACGCGAAGCACAATCCGCATTATAGATGGCTGTGTCGCTACAATGCAGCTGAATGAGGATCGACTTTTCGAGAGCTCAGGTGCAGGCTTCTCGACCGCCACAGAGCTTGCTGATTCACTTGTCAGGATAACCGGCATGCCTTTCAGAACGGCTCACAAGATCGTCGGATGCCTTGCTTCTATGACGACGTGTCCAAACCTGGAAATGCTGGATAACGCTGCTTGGGAGATAGCAGGTCTCCGGCCGAGCGAGCATGGCTTTGATTCAAACGCCCTGGAAAAAGCCCTCGATCCCAGATCTAACGTTTCGACGAGGTCTGGAACAGGCGGACCATCGCCCTCTGAGACTGAACGAATGGCTAAAGAGAGGCTCAAAGCCGTTTCCATGCACGAGAGCGAGCTTATAAAGCGGCGCCAGAAGGTCGATGAGGCATTGAAGACCCTCAGGTCGCTGAAGTAAGGCTATCTATTTTTAAACTTACCATAAAAATTAAATCATATGAGCTGGGATATAGTACTACAGCCTCCCTGCGGCCTATTATGCCGTTATGAGGCATCCGGGTGAGTTGAGTATGTTCTGGGGTTTGCTTAAGTTGATGTGGTATATGCTCTCGGTTCCATTGAAGTTGGCCAAGACAGTGTTCAAGTTTATGATTGTGATGATGCTGCCTATGCTGCTTATGAACTTCTTCAGAATGATGCTTCGAAGCAGATAGCTATTGTTTCTATTTTCTTAGTGGTTTTCATCATACATAAGTTAGGCTAAAAATATTGTTAGCCCTATTTTGTTATTACAGATATGCAGCCTTGGCTGCAATGAACTCCCTTGCAAGCCATGCCCCGAGAACTGCAGTCTCTCCTCTATCATAGGCAGGAGCAATCTCACATATATCCAGAGCCACAATCTTTGATGCCAGCTTATCAATAACATTTCTAACATCATCTGGAGTCATGCCGCATGGCTCAGGATTTCCGACCGCGGGCGCATAAGCAGGATCTATTGCATCCATATCTATGGAGAGATAGAGGCGCTCGCAGTTTAGATCCGACAGAACGCCCTCAAGAACGGCTTCTATGCCTCTCCGGACGATCTCATCGCTTGTATGATATAGGATCTCATTCTCTTTTGCATAATCGAACTCCTCTTTTGAGCCGCTTCTGATGCCGATGGAGGAATAGCCCTGAATCCCTTTAATCTCCAGCAGCCTCTTGCTTGTACATGCGTGGCTGAAAACTGTGCATCCGAATTCAGATCTCAGATCGAGATGGGCGTCCATGACGAGGACTCCCAAGCTGCCCTGCAGTGCTGTATGCTCAACTATCGGAGGCGTTACTGAATGCTCTCCGCCGAGAGCTATCGTAATAACGTCCTCAGGTATAGTAGACAGCCCGTCCTTTATGGCATCCTTAGCATAGACTGGATCTGAGCCAAGCTCAATGTTCCCGAGATCGCAGATATTCAGATCTGCAAGGTCCACATTATGCCTGCAGTTATAGCTCTCAAAATTATAGGATGCAAGCCTTATGGCATCCGGCCCATCCCTGGACCCTGCCCTAAATGAGGCAGTTGAATCAAAAGGCAGTCCGATTACTACAAAATCAGCATCTTCAAGAGAGGAGGAGGCATCGGCAAAGCCGCATTTCTGAAACATGCCTCATCGCAGATCGAGCTTAGTCCTGCCCATGACAGATAAATATGCTACTTCTTTTCCCTCTTCAAGCTTTGACTTATCTTCATCTGTGATAGGTACATCCACTGTTGTGTAGGAATCCATATCCATGAGCTGTACTGAGTTATCGCTTATAGATAATACCTGTCCGGTCTTCCTTTCAACAGTAGGGACGTAGACCTTGTTTGTCACCGGGGAGACCGTAGATCTCTTCTGGCCATCGAATATGCCTATCGCATCCACTCTTGCCTTTGCAGCGCCGTGTTTTCCCGGCTTTGAATGGGATATGCCCTTGATTATGCAGGGTTCATCATCAATGATAACGTATCTTCCTTCTTTCAGCTCTCTGACCTCAACCTGCTCCTTCATTTTATCACACCTAAATACAAATCTCTAATATAAGATCAAACGACGATTGCGGCTCTCCTATTAAAGGATATTTCTCATACGTTTGAGCGCTTCCACCAGATTGGCCCATGATGCTGCATATGATACCCTGATATGCTCTTTTCCTCTGGAACCAAAAGTTGAACCGGGGACGACGATCACACCTGCTTTGGCAAGCCTGGCAGCGACTGCATTTCCGTCGCCCACTTTTGGAAAGATGTAGAACGCTCCTTGCGGAGTGACAAGATCTACGCCCATCTCTTTCAAGCTCTGGACCATCAGGTCTCTCCTTTTTCTGAACTCATCCCTCATTGAAGCGATGGAGTCCTGAGGACCTGTTATTGCTGCCAAGGCTGCCCTCTGAGATATTGAGCAGGCACATGCCTGAATATATTGATGAGCCTTGAGAAGATTCTCCAGCGCACAGCCTTTGGCTATAAGATATCCCAGCCTCCACCCGGCCATTGCATATACCTTTGAGACTGCATTGATGGTTATGACATTATCTGAATACCTTCCTGGGCTCACGTGCCTTCCATCGTAGATGAAGTGCTCATAGACCTCGTCGGATATAAGCGCAATATCCTTATCGTCTGCAATATCGGCCAGCGCATGTATCTCCTCTTCTGTCTGAACGGCGCCCGTTGGATTCGATGGCGAGTTTACAATTATCGCTCGCGTCCTATCAGTAATCCGTTCTTCAACCGCCTCGGGAGAAAGGTTGAGATCCTTGTTCAGAGGAACGCCGATTGGTTTGCCGCCGACAAGCTTCGTCAGTTCGGCGTAGGACAGAAAGCTCGGGTCTCCCATCAGCACCTCATCTCCAGGGCTGACTATACCGGAGATCGCGAGAAAAATGGCCTCGCTTGCACCTGATGTGACCATGATCTCCTCAGCCTTACAGTTTATTCCGTTCTCACGTTGAAACTTCTCCGCAAGCGCAGAGCGCAGCTCGGGAATTCCGCAATTATGCGTATAGCCTACAAATCCCTGCTCAATCGCCTCTATGGCGGCCTCCTTAATATGAACGGGCGTATCAAAGTCAGACTGACCCAGAGCAAGGTTGATTGCGCTTGGTCCGGCCCCTTCAAAGCCTTTCCTTATTCCGGAAATCTCCATCCTTTCCGTACAGCTTGCAAATCTCATCTATCCTCCTGATATTGGACGGTCTCTGATCTGCTCTTCCTTATATGTTATGTTCAGCAGACTGAAGCAGCCGAGCCGCCCTAGCTCTTCTCTGGCAATGCTCATCCTTGCCCTCCCTCCGTTCCAATAAAGAGTAATTCTATTCTCGTTTTGTTTGACTTCATCGGAAACGGATTCAATGAACATATCCAAGGCGCTCGCATTAGAGAAGGGGACCACAAAGATTGCTCTGTATTTATTATCTTTCCTGGCGTAGGAGGTCAGGATATAGCCATTGCTTTCGAACTCGCCTATCTTTTGAAAATCGCAGATTACCTCCCTCTCATGCTCAGTGGATGAATCGATCTTGGATATCGTCAATAATATTTTGGCGATCAAGGCCTTATCTGTATTCCTTCCAAACCAAATATTTATGCTGCCCTGGGTTAAGCTTACGGAAACAGAGGGCCCGCTCATCTCCACAGATACGGGCTCCGGCTTAATGCCTTGAGCGCAGGGCATGACCTTTAATCGAGGGGAGCAGATTTAACCGTTTCGAAGATATTTCCTGCCGGAGGACTTTAGCTTGGACGATGTACTCAGATCTCTCACAGAACATTTCGAGAAGGAACCCTATGCCAGACTTCTTGGAATACGATTAGAAGAGCTTGAAGAGGGCCGTGCTCTGGTCAAAATGAGCCTATCTGCAGATAATAACAATATCTTCGGCGCGACACATGGCGGAGCCATTTTCTCGCTGATGGATGCGGCCTTTGAGCTGACGGTGAACTCTCACGGCACTATTGCCGTTGCACTAAATGTAAGCGTGAATTACATTAATCCTGTTTCAGCTGGCGAGACAATTTATGCTGAAGGGCTGGAGGTAAGCAAATCGAACAGGATAGCTACCTGCAGAATAGTGGTTAAAGGCGAAGATGGCAGAATCATCGCGACCTGCCAGACCGTGGCCTACAGAAAGAAGGAGAAGCTGCCATTCCTCTAGCGACATAATTTTATTACAAAGGCCCGATGTGATTGCGATGATACTGCGGTCGTGCATAAAAAAATACAAAGAGGATACACACAGATCTCTATCTCCAGAGGAGACGCTCGCGCGTGTCGAATCGAAGATGCCGGCAGCTGGAGTCACACGTGTGGCAGATATAACGAACCTAGACAGAATCGGCATACCTGTCTTCTCATCAATCAGGCCGATGGCCGAGCGGGGAGCGGTCTCTGTTTATAACGGCAAAGGTGCAACTCCCACAGAAGCCAAGGTCTCAGCCATGATGGAGGGGATTGAGCGCTACTCAGCCGAGGTCGGAGATCGCGAGCTCACCATCTCCAGATTTTCCGATATAGGCAATGCCCTGAACCCTAAGGACCTTGTTTTGCCGCAAGGCTCGAATCCCGACGATGAGATTCCCTGGATCACGGGAACCGATATCATGAATGATGAAGAGGTCCTCGTTCCTGCAAATGCCGTATTCCATCCTCTGCCGCAGGATTATAGAAGCCTTTTCAGGACTAACACCAATGGCCTTGCCTCAGGCAACGAGATTGAGGAGGCGATATTTCACGGCCTTTCAGAGGTCATAGAGAGGGATGCCTGGGCTCTTGTCGAGGCTTCCCGCAATACTGGGCCAATAGTCAGGAACGTTGGAAACGGTCTGGCAGGAGGGCTTCTGGATAAGTTCGCTAAGGCCGATGTGGCTGTCTATCTAAGGGATATCACAAGCGATATAGGAATTCCCACCTGTGCCGCAGTCTCGGATGACCTTAGGCTGCATGATCCAACGCTCCTTACAACAGGCATGGGAACACATACCAATGCAAATGTTGCAGTTCTTCGCGCCCTGACAGAGGTCGCCCAGAGCAGGCTCACACAGATCCACGGCGCCAGGGAAGACACGAAAACAGCCGACTTTAGAAGGCAGATAGGCTATGAAAGGACGAAGAGGCTGAATAAGCACTGGTTTGATGCTGTCCAAGAGAAGGATTTTTCGGAGATCATGTCTTACGATAGCGATGATTTCCTGGATGATATAAGGTACATGCTTTCAAGGCTTGAGAGGGCAGGTCTTGATCGCGCGATCGTCGTCGATTTGACAAGAGAGGAGATCGGAGTGCCGGTTGTGCGGGTGATTGTGCCTGGCCTTGAAATGGCAGCAGTAGATCCAGAGAGGTCCGGCCGGAGGTTCAAAGGTGCCAGGAGCCGTCGTATTTCTGGGGCCAAGCCTTTCGAGCGATAAGGCACTCCAGATTCTTGATGCAGAGTATCTTCCTCCTGCCAAACGCGGGGATATCTGCGATGCCGCACGGAAAGGGGCAGACGTGATCTGCCTAATTGACGGCGTATTCTTCCAGGAATGCTCAGTCGCCCACAAGGAGGTGCTGTATGCCCTGAAGCACGGCGTACGGGTCGTAGGCGCATCAAGCATGGGGGCGCTGAGAGCATCTGAGCTTGATATCTACGGCATGGAGGGCGTGGGCGAGATCTACAAAGCCTACAAAAAGGGAGCGCTTGTCTCGGATGATGAGGTTGCCCTGATCTTCGATCCTTTTACATTCGAGCCCCTCTCAGAGCCGCTGGTGAATACCAGACATAATCTCCGCCTTGCTTTAGAGAAGGGCATTATCGACGAGCCGACAAAGGAGGCTATCTTCAAAGCTGCTGAATCGCTCTATTTCCCTGAGAGATCATATGATAGAATCCTGAAGTTATGTGAGGTCACCATACCATTGGCTCAGCTTGAAGGCTTCAGGACATTTATAAACAAAGAGAGAAGAGATCTAAAGATGGAAGACGCTATTTTCGCCCTTAAAAGGACAAAGGAGATTCTCGATGAGGGTTAAGGTAAGGCCGTTTGCAGGATTCAGAAATATACTCGGAAAGGAGGTCAATGTGGATCTCAATAAGGGCTCTAGCGTTGAAGACCTTTTGCGGATGCTCTGCAGTGAACATGAAGGGCTAAAGGCAAGGCTCTTCGATGATGAAGGCCTGAAAGAAGATGTGAACATCCTTGTAAACGGCAAGAATATTGCATCCCTAAATGGGATCAAGATAGAGCTTAAAGACGGAGACGAAGTCGTGCTATTATCCGCCGCAATCGGCGGCTGAAAAACAAGTTTAGTTGAATCGAGATAATTTTATTATATCTATCTATTAAATAGATTGAAATAATTGTAATCTCTTGGTTTCTCAAACGTATGTCCGATCGCTATGATAGAGGAGATATTTGCTTTAAAGAAGAAGAAAAACGCCGTCATTCTCGCCCATAACTACCAGGTGCCGGAGGTTCAGGATGTTGCCGACCTAGTTGGCGACTCGCTTGAGCTGAGCAGGGCAGCAGCTCGTCTGGATGCCGGCGTCATAATATTTTGCGGTGTTGACTTCATGGCTGAGACTGCTGCGGTATTGTCGCCCCAGAAGAAGGTGGTTCTGCCTGCAAAAGGTGCCTGGTGTCCGATGGCCCATATGATAACTCCTGAACAGCTTCGGGACATTAAAGGACTTTATCCTGATGCGGCTGTTGTCGCTTACGTGAACTCAACAGCTGAAGTCAAGGCAGAGAGCGATATATGCTGCACATCCGCAAACGGCGTTCAGGTTGTAAACTCAATAGAGCAGGATAGGGTCATCTTTGTGCCCGATAGGAATCTGGCAGCTTATGTCTCAAGGTTTACAAAAAAGAAGATCATTCCCTGGAATGGCTACTGCTATGTTCATGATAGGTTCACGCCTGAAGATATAAGAGATGCACGAGAGCTTCATCCAAAGGCGGAAGTCCTGGTGCACCCCGAGTGCAGACCTGAGGTCATCGATCTTGCAGATTATGTTTACAGCACATCAGGCATGGGAAGGCACGCCAAGGCAAGCAAGTCGAAGGAGTTCATTATTGGGACTGAGGCAGGCATGCTCTATCGTCTGAAGAAGGACAATCCTGAGAAGGAGTTCTATCCGCTAAGCGAGAAGGCGGTCTGCCAGAATATGAAGAAGACAAGCCTTGATAAAGTTTTGACGACACTGCAGACGCTTGAGCCCAGCGTGACAGTTCCTGAGGAGATTGCCGATAAGGCAAGGAGATCGATTGAGAGGATGCTGGCGGTCAAAATCTGAACATCTGGATAAATGTCTCTCGATTTACAAAAAATTCGTTACTCTGCCCCGAAGGATGAAAAATGGTCATATGCTAACGATATAGGATCTCAGGATCAGAGGTATCAAAATGGGCTCGCAAAGATTCACGATATAGTGTAAGGGGGGAATTAAATATGGGGTATAGATTTGGGTTTCCATCAATCGGACAAAAGTAACCATTAAGACTTCTAAAGGGCTCATTCATGGTTTAATAATAGGATTAAGAAAGGACAATAAGCAGGAGCTTTGTGAAGTTCAATTAGAAAGTGGAAAAGAGAGATCTATCCAATTAATGACGATATAAATTACGATATTTCTTTTGGAACATTTGAAGATGTAACCCTCCACTTATCAGGAAAAAATAATTCACGGCATTGCAGTACCTGCTATCTTAGCACTCTTTATGCATTGAATGAGTAGAAGACGCCATTTACAGCTCTGTTGAACCGCTGTGAGCTGCTGAACGTAATGAGAAAAGAGGGCAAAAAGATACTCAGCGTGGCTATAACAGCGCCGACAGGACCATAGAGTATGTAGCCCACGAATGTCGCCGTGATAACAATTGGCCCCAGGGTAATCTAACCCAATGCGATGCCATTCATGAATGTAGAGCTATCCATCCAAGAATGCACATCTACGAATTCGTGTAGCACCAAAGGAATGGAGGCAAATCCTCCTCCAAAAGCAAAGAAATCGATCCTGGTCACGATGGATAATGGAATCAAGACATTGGCTATAGTCGCCTCAAGGATTGAAGGGTATCGAAAGCAGCTATTTCCACATAGCATTGCTCACGAGCTTGACTTCAGCAGGCGATCCGGGCATTTATATCAACCTCCTATATCCGTTTCGCAAAATATCTTTTCAGGTGCACCAGGGTAGTACCTATCCCTCAGCTTCAATGCGATATTCACAAGAGATATGAGCACAGGAACCTCAATGAGGGGTCCAATTACAGCAGCAAATGCCTCCTGTGAGGCGATGCCAAAGACTGCTACTGCTACGGCTATCGCCAACTCGAAGTTATTGCTGGCGGCAGTGAAAGATAACGCTGCTGTATTCTCGTAGTTTACTCCCAGCTTATATGACATATAGAAGCTTGAGGAGAACATGATCAGGAAGTATATCACCAAGGGAATGGCAACTCTTACTACGTCGAGCGGCAGTTCCACGATGTACTCTCCCTTGAGGGAGAACATCACAACGATTGTAAAGAGCAGGGCTATAAGGGTAATAGGCGATACTCTGGGAATGAATTGTGTCTCATACCAGCCCTTGCCCTTTGCTCTAATCAGCATGAATCTGGTAATAATGCCTGCCAGGAAGGGAATCCCCAGGTAAATGAAGACGCTCTCTGCAATCTGGGCTATTGTGACGTTAACGGCTGTGCCTGCTGCTACACCCAGCGATGCAGGCAAGATAGTAATGAATATGTAAGCGTAGACTGAGTACAGAAATACCTGGAATACCGAATTCAGCCCTACTAGACCGGCGCAGTACTCAGTGCATCCACATGCAAGCTCATTCCAGACTATGACCATGGCTATGCATCGAGCAAGACCAATAAGGATCAGGCCGTACATCAGATGAGGGTAGTTGTGCAGGAATATCACTGCCAGAGCGAACATAAGAAGAGGGCCTACAATCCAATTCTGGGTCAGGGAAAGAGCTAGAACCTTCTTATCTCCGAAAACAGTGCCCAGCTCCTCATACTTAACCTTGGCAAGAGGCGGATACATCATCAATATCAGGCCGATAGCTATGGGAATTGATGTTGTGCCGACCTGCAATCCCAATATGAATCTGGTTACGCTAGGAGCAAAATAGCCCATCCCAATGCCGATAATCATAGCTGCAAAGATCCATACGGTTAAAAAACTGGACAAGAAATCCAAACCTTTGCTTAATCCATTGGTCATCTCTTATGCCCCTTTCTCAGGCTTGCTTAATTCAGGCTCAGAAGACTGAGTTTGAGTTGAGCATGTTTTCGTTTTAGCCAACTCTTCCATAGATGATAGCTCAATGGATAACGAATCTCTAAGGTTCTTAAATAGATCCTCCTCAACTTTATCTTTGGGTTCCTCAAGAGTATAATAGACCCAAAGGCCTTCCCGCCTGGCCTTAAGTAGACCTAAATGACGCAAAAGGGCAAGATGACGGGATGCTTTCGTCTGCGAGATACCTAGAGCGGCTTCGATTTGACAGACGCAGAACTCTCTCTTGAAGAGTAGAACCACAATCTTCAGACGTGTTTCATCTGAGAGCGCCTTAAATAGATCGGTATAGTACTTTATTTGATCCATTTCAGTAATATACCTATATGCGAATATATGAATATTCTGGCCTTATTGGCATATATCCAGCAATGTTTAAAATGCGCCAACTTTTAAATATTTTACGGCTGTAAAGGACTCAAGGCAAAGGATAAGGTGCGCCAGATGTGTCTATGATTTTAAGCCTTTAAATGGCACAAGCTTTTCTGCAATTAAAATCTCCGCATCTAAATGGCTATCTCTGATCAAGTTATTTGAATT
>JBHGAU010000060.1:0-15521 GCA_041946675.1 Methanotrichaceae archaeon
CCTATATGTCCAGATGGTAAATGGAACCCTTGCGATAGGCCCATTAAGCCCATGATGGGACCTGATGGAAAGCAGCTCCCATGCGATGGCCAGATGCCTATGGGACCAAATGATAAGACGCCATGTGATTGCAAGAAGCCTATGGGACCAGATGGCCTGCAGAATACCTGCGATAACCAGAAGCCTTTGATGGGACAGGACGGCAAGCAGCTCCAATGCGATGGCCAGATGCCTATGGGACCAAATGATAAGGAGCCATGCGATGACCAGAAGGCTTTGACACAGGATGATACGCAGAATCCGTCTGATGACCAGATCCCTATAGAAGAAAATGATAATCGGAATCCAGGCGATGGCCAAATCCCTATACTGGGACAGGACGATAAACAAAACCCCCCCGATGGACAAATGCCTTTGGTCCAAGTTGATAAGAAGCCCTGTGATAGTCCCATTAAGTCCATGATGGGCGGCATAGATAACCATGATAATATCAAGGCGGTTATAGTTGCCATAAACATTATTGAATAAATGGCAGGACGGTAAATACAGAAAATACACAATAAAGGCTCAAAGCACAGGATATTACAAGAAAATGGCGACAAGTAAGGTCAGGATATTCTTTTCCTGACCATTTACTTTCGAAACATTTGGAGTAAAAGGTAATGAGATGAGAACGCAAAGTTAGGAGAAAACTGATATGAGAAATAGCTATCATCTAGCGGTATTAATATGTCTAGCAATATGCAGCATAGCCTTAACCGCGTCCGCTCAGGAACAAGTTACCTTTACAGTATATGTTCATGAAGGGATTTTCAATGGCACTGCTCTCTCCGGCGTCCAGGTTACTGGGTATGATGCTATAGATAACAGTTTTGCAGACACAACAGATGCTGATGGTGCTGCAGCCCTTAGCGGACAGCCTGGAACCTGGCAGTTCATATTCACAAAAGCTGGTTATGAGACACTTAAGCTAAGCTATGATGTTACTGAAACGGATTATGGTGATGTCTATCTCCAGAAGAGCACCTAGGTTTGAAATGATTGGCCGGATAGAATCCTGTCGGTTTGAAACCAAAGGATTCTATCAAACAAGGTGCGCGCCTATATCGCCCGGTATAAATGAGCATTTCAGATCGAAAGATGTGCCCAGTGATGGCCATTTCATCGAGTGATTGGGAATTGATTGTAAGAAATGGACTAGATATGATGGAAAATGAACTAGAAAGGCTCAAGAGCATCAGAGGGTGGCTCAGTTTTGTAAATGCAATCCTCGTTGAAGCATTTTTTGTGCTTGGTGCGGCTATCGGTATTTGCCTGGTTGCTGTTTTGGTCTGGCAAATCGTCATCTAGTTTAGATTGACGGAATATCCGTTTGCTTTGAGATGAAGCGTTGGCCGGAAAAGTGATCAATTGATCTCAGTTGCATGATGAGATGCCATGGATATAATGGTATTGAAAATGAGGATTTCATGAAAGTGGTAAGTTTAGTGGATATTGAGAAAAACTATTCGACCGGTGAGGCCGACAAGATGAAAATTCCTGCTCGCGGGCAAAGATGTGAGCAGTCTTCAGGATGATGAGCTCGCAAAGGTTCGGAGTGTCGAGGCAAAATAACTATCTAATGCCAGCTATCGGTACAGCAGCATTGATCGCAATGGGACCTGGAATTTACCTGTACAGACTCAGCAAGAGCTCCAAAAATAGGAAATCCCAAAAGAAGGAATGAGATGTCTCTAGTTTCACATTCATTTAGGACAAGAGGATAAAATGGGACTGCCTGAGATTCTTGAGTTTATAGCAGTAGGCTTCAAGGTCGACAGGTTCAAAACGCTGAGGTCAAGCGTTGGAATTATCATCGGCGTAATGGCTATCTTTGTGATGCTCTCAGTGGGAGAGAGGCTCTACTCAGGAGTATACTCACAATTCAGCACCTTTAACCTAGATACGATACAGGTTTCACCGGGCACCTTTAACTTCGGTCCAGGATCACAAACCAGCATCAGGATTCCACAAGAGTCCGCGAAATTCACGGATAAAGATACGAAGGCCCTTGAGAATATCGTCGGGATTAAAGCTGTGGTGCCTGAAACGTCAGCGAACGTTGTTATATCCTTCAGGGATAAGAACTCCTCCGCAAGCGTAACAGGCGTTGAACCAAAGAAGGAAACTGATCTCAATAGCAAGATAGATCTAGGCCGCTTCCTTACAGACTCAGACTACAAATCGATTGTAGTCGGAAGCGGAACTTCAAATAGTCTCTTTCGGATGAAGATTACTCCTGGAAATGTAATAAGGTTATACTACCAGGACCGTTATATGGATTTTAAAGGTCATAGGAATGCTAAAGGATCAACAGCAGACATCCATGCCTGGCCTTGGAAGCAACTCAAATACCCAAATGTATATCGTTCATAAGGCCATGAAGGAGTTGCTTGGCAGAGGGAATTATAATTACGGGTCATTTCAGGTGACTGATGTTCGAAGTGCTGATGACAACAATTGCAGGCATCTACCCTGCGAACAGAGCTGCAATGCTCGATCCTATCGAGGCTTTGCGAGCTGGATAGATATTTAATTGGTATATGCTATAAGAAATGGGGAATCACCTATGAAGATCAGGCCGTTGCAGAAGCTCGGAGGTATAGGCCAGTTCATATTAGTCCCATTCAGAATCAAAAGGGGCGTTACTGCGGATAGAATAAAATTTGGTATTATTCACACAGGGCTGATAGTGCTGCTGTTAGCCTCCATGATCGAGGGATGCACAGCTGAGTTGCCACAAAATAGTATCGCAGTAGCAGACCATAGTATGGGCATTGCAATCGAAGATGCATCAGCTAATCATGGGCATATGCCTCCTTCTGATGGAGATACTGCAGAGACCTCCTCAACTCTCGGGTTCTTCAACCCTCTTACCATTCAACCCCCTAGCCTTATGGACCTCCAGCCCTTTGGACCAGCTGCGCCTAATAATATCGCGCCAAAGCCATCAGAAGGCGATATTGTAATTCAACTCTTTGACGGAAGAGGCTTTGCCTTGAAAGATAGCGAAAAAAATGCTCTGATGATAAATATTGATCTTATCAAAGATGTAGACCCCACGTATTTAAGGAATCTTATGACCTCCAAGAAGAGCATAGAAGATATAAAAGATGAACTCCGCGCCGCAGATGGAACTACTGCCACTCGGGGGAGCTTAGGAATAAACGAAAGAATCTATCCCCTTGTGAACATTGAACTCTTACCATCCAAAGATAATTCCACTATTGTAGATGCAGATGTGGCCAAACTTTACCTAAAACCAGACGGTACAATTGATAAAGTTATAATTGCAGGACATATCAAAGTTGCCGTAACTCCAACTCCAGATGGCTTGATAGGCAATGGCGAGCTGGCTATGAGCAGCGATGAGTATAACGGCATATACACCGTGCTTCTCCATATGGAAAAACCTCTGCCGGGCAATATTCCGCCTGCCTGGGGTAATTTAACTATGCCAAAATTGAAAAGATAAAATGAGAGTACCTTTCTAGTGCAATATCTCAATTGGGATCATGCCATTATGCACTGCCGTAGCAATAAGCACGCCTTTGAAGCCGATATCCTCAAGCGATTGCAGATCCTGTATACCGCTGACTCCGCCGCCCAAAATCAGCGAATGATCGCTGATTGAGACCGCCTCTTCAAGAAACGTTTTGTTAAGGCCGGAGGATGCACCTACTCGATCGAGATCGAGCAATATGACTGCCTCAATGCGGACTTCGTTCAGCCTGCGAAGGAAATCCAGCGGCTTCTGCGCCATCAGTACAGAATCTTCTGTCAGGATCCTCCCATTTTTGATATCGATACTCACTGCGATATCCCTAAATCGGGATGCCTCCACTATCAGACTTAACGATGCTGTTTCAGTCCCTAAAATAGGGCTGATATCGTCAGGCAAATAATTAAGGTCCGAAATCTTCGATATTCCTATATCGGCCATCGTCTTTGTGAGACGGGAGATCTCTTTGATGACGCTCAAGTTATCGCCATTGCCGGTAAGAATGTTCAAATCCGCGATGTAGACCTCCTTTGGACCAATCGTTCTCATCACTTCTATTGGATTTGAGGAGGTCACTATCCGGCTGAACTTATCTATGGACTCGTAGCGCTTTCGCTCGCCACGGACAGCATGAACTACCGCACCATTAAATAGATCAAGAACAAAGATGCATCGCACCGTATCCCCTCAGGATAGGATGAATATGAGGTTATTGGTTAGCCCGATGAATATCGGAGAGGCGCAGATAGCCCTGGACGGCGGCGCAGATATCCTGGATATCAAGAATCCTCGAGAAGGCTCTTTAGGCGCGAACTTCCCATGGGCCATCAAGGCCGTAGCAGATCTCGCCGAAGGCCGCGTACCTGTGAGCGCTACGATTGGAGATCTTGATTATAAGCCGGGAACTGCCAGCCTTGCTGCACTGGGTGCTGCTGTCTGCGGCGCCGAATATATCAAAGCCGGACTCCTTGGCGTAAAGACCCTTGATCAGGCAGAGGATATGCTTGAAAAGATCGTGAGGGCTGTCAAAGGATTGGATAAAGACAAGAAGGTAGTGGCTGCAGGCTATTCAGATCATTTGCGTGTCGGCTCAATATCACCCATGCTTTTGCCCAAAGCAGCCGCAGCAGCAGGTGCAGACCTTGTCATGGTGGATACGGCTGTAAAGGATGGTCAATCGACCTTCCGATTTATGAGTGAATCTGAGTTAAGGGATTTCATAGATCTGGGCCGAACAAATGGTCTGGAGGTTGCCATCGCGGGAACTATCGGCTTTGAGCATATTGAAATGCTTAAAATGCTGAAGCCCGATATAATTGGAGTTCGTGGAATAGTCTGCGGCGGAGATAGAAGAAGCGCAATACAGGCCGACCTTGTAAAGAAGCTGAAGAGCGCTATCGCCTGACTGGATTCCCTTTATTGCGTTTTATAGAAATGTCATATATTTGGTATGCGGGTGCCGCCCGCATACTTAGAGTGTGATGTTCTTGGCGCTTATTACACCAGGGACTGCTTTTATCTTATTGATTGTGATCTCCGGCACCGATTGATCGACGCTTAACACCATGAGCTGCGGCTTGCCCTCGGACATACGGCCGACATGCATTCCTCCGATGTTGATCTTATCCTCGCCAAGCGCCACGCAGCATGGGCCTATGATATTCGGCTTATCTTCAATTATAGCTATGACCATGTTGCCTTCAGAGGGTATGTAGATCTTATAATCGTTGAGCTGAACGATCTTCTTCTCCTTATTGCCTGCGACAGTTCCCTGCAGCGAGATCGTATCTCCGTTAGCCCGCAGGGTGATTGTTATGGCATTGCTATATCCATTGGCTGACTCTGTCTTGCTCTCTAAGAGCTTGACTCCGCTCTCCCTCAGGAGGCTTGAAGCATTGACGAAATTGATATATTCGCGCCCCATTACTGACCCGAGTAAGCCCATTATTGCAGAGATCGTGACGGCACGCGTGTCCTTCTCCGGTATATTGCCGCTATAGACAATCTCCAATGCGTTGAAGCTGCCACCTTCAAGTTGTCCTGCAAGGCTTCCCATCTTTTCAGCAAGCTTCATGTATGGAGCCATTACCGCCAGCGTTTCAGGCGATATTGCAGGCATGTTGATGGCATTCGTTGGGAGTCCTCCCTTGGCTATCAGCAATATCTGATCAGCAACTGCTAAAGCGACATTCACCTGTGCCTCTGCTGTTGATGCTCCAAGGTGTGGCGTTGTGATGATCTTCTCCTGCTCAAGCAATGGATTGCCAACTGGCGGCTCTTTTGTGAAGACATCTATTGCTGCGCCTGCCACCTTCCCGGAAGCTATAGCTTTGGCGAGAGATGCCTCGTTTATAATTCCTCCTCTGGCGCAGTTTATGATGCGAACGCCGGGCTTCATTATCTTGAACTCATCCTCGTCTATCAGGTTCCTGGTATCATTGGTCAGAGGCGTATGCACCGTTATGAAGTCGCCTTCACGCAAGACCTGGTCCAGCGGCGCAAGGATGATTCCAAGCTGCTCTGCCTTGGCCTCTGTTACAAAAGGATCAAAGGCCAATATCTGCATGCCGAAGGCCTTCATCCTCATCGCGACCTCTGCGCCCACGCGGCCGAGACCTACAACTCCTAGGGTCTTATTGAATAGCTCGACGCCTGTGAACTTCTTCCTGTTCCATTCGCCTTTGTGCAGAGCTGCATTAGCCTGTGGGATATTCCTGGCCATGGCGAGCATCATTGCGATCGTGTGCTCAGCGGCTGAGATTGTGTTCCCGCCTGGAGTGTTGAGGACGATTATGCCCTTTTTCGTGGCGGCCTGGACATCCACATTATCAATGCCTACGCCCGCCCTTCCTATCACTTTCAGATGTTCGGCTGCATTGATAACATCTGCTGTGACTCTTGTTCCGCTGCGGATTACAAGGGCATCATAATCTTTGATCTTCTTAACAAGCTCATCGGGCGAGAGGTTGGTTATAACATCGACCTCTGCCCCCGACTCAAGCCTCCTTACTCCTTCCTCTGCCAATGAGTCGCTGACAAGTACTTTCATGAAAACTCCTTCACTCCCGATTAAAGATGTACAAGCATTTTATCCTTTCGTCGGCGGAGGATGATTTATTAGACGTGTTGCCAACCGAAAGCTAATACTTACCGGGAATTTCAAATAATTATAATGGCACCCATATCAGATCCAGACTCCAAGACGAGCAAAAATATTCTGCTTCTGGGGTTTGTCAGCCTACTTAACGATATCAGCAGCGAAATTATCCAGCCTATACTTCCTTTATTTATAACATCCCTTGGAGGCGGAAGCCTTGCAATCGGCCTCATCGGAGGCATAAGCGACGGGCTGCCGAGCATCATCCAGGTCTTTTCAGGCTACTGGTCTGATAGGCTTGGAAAAAGAAAGCCGCTGGTAGTTGTAGGCTATGCTCTCTCAGCAGCTGCAAAACTTTTGTTTCCTTTCTCAGCAGCCTGGCAGCAGGTCTTCATATTGAGGGCGGCTGATCGCACAGGCAAAGGCATACGCTCTGCGCCGAGAGATGCGATGATCTCTGAATCCACACCAAAAAAGGCGAGGGGAAGAGGCTTCGGGCTGCACAGGGCGATGGATACCCTGGGCGCAGTAATTGGCTCCTTTGCAGCATATGCTCTTTGGAAAGGCGGTCTGGACTTCAGGATGATCTTTGTCATTGCAGGAATCCTGGCAGTAGTCGCGCTTCTGCCATTCATTTATGTCAGAGAGGGTTTTGCCCTGCCCAAATCGCTCTCTGTTTTGAGCTTTGCTGATCTAACTCCTGAGCTAAGAAAGTTTGTGATGATTGCGTCCCTTTTCGCGATAGGAAACTTCAGCTATATGTTCTTCATTCTGCGAGCTCAGGAGTTTTTCACCGGAATCGCAACGATCGGCGATCCTCTTCTTCTTTATGCATTCTTCAATGTGGTTTATGCAGCCTTTTCGCTGCCGGTCGGAATATGGTCGGATAGGATCGGCAGAAAGAATGTGCTCACAATCGGCTTTGCTCTTTTTGCAGCAACCGCTGCGGGCTTCGCCTTTGCATCTTCGGTTGTGTCTCTGGTATTTCTCTTCGCCTTATATGGTTTTGTCTTTGCCATAATCGATGCCTCCCAGAGAGCATTCGTGTCGGATCTCAGCAAGGCAACTCTGAGATCGACATCTCTAGGAGTCTATTACAGCGCAGTTGGGGTGGCATCGATATTTTCAGGCCTGATTGCAGGAGAGTTATGGGCACAGCTCGGCCCTGAGGCTACATTCCTTTTCGGTGCAACGGCATCTGCACTGGCAGCGCTGCTGCTATGGAGGATGAAGGATGTAAAGGAGATATTGTAGGCTTATATAATGAGAAGCCATCACACAGAGCTGCCGGCATCGTTCATCATAGCTACCTGTATCCGCCCACGGGTTTCGAAACCGTTAATGATCCTTATGCTTATGTCTCCTTTCGAATAACTACCATCCGGATCTGTTTACCGTTTTGGCTCGTATTTATTATTATACCGATAATGAGATGGCTTAAGAAAGCTCAATCCATTTATGTCCTCAGCATAGCCCGTCGCCAAAGATTTGCCATCCTTGTCTACATAGATGGATAGAGCCATCCGATTTGGATCGTGTCCATCCAATACGCTGTCTTGGCCTGCCGCAGTGGAGGCGAGAATAACAATAATGAGAAGCAGCAAACATATTCTAGCCGTATATATTCTGCCTGCCATAGCCAAGATCAGTCCACTCAATTAGATATAGATACTTAAGCTTGCCATATAATATGAGATACGGCCAAGAGTGCCTATCTCAATCAGAAAGCCTGCAAAGAAGATGCCTGAGAACATTATTATAAGAACGGGAGCTGCGAAATCGAGAACTCTAATGAGTTAGATCAAGCATCAGCACAATGAATTCTATGGAATAGATTAATTTATCTCAGACGCTCGTCGATCAGAAGCTCTCCCTCTGAGGTTATATAAATATCGATATCCTTAGGGACTGACCTCTTCTTGAATAGCTGTGGCGCCTTGAGCCTCAGCTGGGTTATTATATCCAAAGACGTTACCGGCAGCTGTATGGATTTCAGGTCTGCAGCCTTGAATATCCCATCCGGGATATCAAAGACATCTGTTCCGCTCGAAACCTTCAATGAGATGGGTGCACGAACCATCATCCACTGCTGCAGCGTATGCTCTGCTTTTTGAATATTCTCATGAGCCCTCTTCTCAAGAATGCTGATATTTGAGCGCGTCGTTCCCAGGATATCAGCAATCTCCTGCTGTGAGCATCCACGGCTTCTGAGGTGAAGCACCTTGAGCTGTCTTTCAGTTAGAAAGGAACCCTCCTGGGCATCATTGCTATTGGGCTTCATATTAGCTGGTGATACAACTATTAGAAAATAAAAGCATCCTTTCACCATGGTGCCGATGTCCCGGAATACATCGCAGAAAGCCCATCCTCGCCGAGAATCTCATCGGGTCTTCCAATCTTCGTGAGACCGCCGTCGATGAGCATGGCCACGCGCTCAGCCAAGCGTCTGGATTGAAGCATATTGTGGGTTGCCATGATAACAGTTGCACCCTGTCCAGGAAGCCCTGAGATTATCTTCTCAATGGACGCTGCCGTTTTCGGATCAAGGTTGGCTGTCGGCTCATCCAGCAGCAGCAACTCAGGCTCAGTCACAAGGGCCCTCGCCAGAGCAGTCCGTTGCATCTCGCCTCCTGATAGAGTAGATGCATCTCTATCCTCATAGCCTGATAATCCCACAGCATGGAGAACATCCTTCGCCAGGTCCGTTCCATCTTTTCCCCGGATTTTCAGGCCGTATAATACATTTTTCAGGACGCTGCCTTTGAACATGACAGGCTTCTGGAAGACCATTGCCATCCTCCGTCTTGCCTTCAGCCTTTCATTCTCTCCTGCAGCGATCATATCAATGCCGTCAAAGAGAATATTCCCAAAGCTCGGCGCTTCCAGAAGATCTATTATCTTGAGCAGCGTCGTCTTCCCTGAGCCGGTGGGGCCTATCAACGCCAGTATATCTCCATTCTCCACATTCAGGTTGATATTCTTCAGAACTTCAGATCTTCCATAGCATTTCCGTATGCCCTTCAGCTCCAGGAACATTTCATCGCCCCTGTATTCGGTTGATAACAATGTTGATAACCAGTGATAATAGCAGCAATATCATCCCTAGTGCCAGTGAAAGCTCGATATCACCCATTGATGTCTCAAGGGCTATAGACGTTGTCAAAACACGGGTATAGCCTCTGATATTGCCTCCGATCATCATCGCGACGCCGACCTCTGAGATCGCCCTTCCGAATCCGAGGAGAACTGCAGCAACTACGGAATGTTTTGCTTCATTTATTACCGTGAATATTATCTGCGGTGGAGTTGCGCCCAGGGATTTGGCAGTCTCTTTGATCTGTACGTCCACGCCCCGCAAAGCTGTGATTGTGAGGCCGATCATGATCGGCGTTATAAGTATCGTCTGGCCGAGAACCATCCCTGAAGGAGTGAAGAGAATGTTCAGGCTGCCTAAAGGCCCATCGCGGGTGAGCAGAAGAAACACAAGAAGCCCCACGATGACTGTGGGCAGGCTGTAAAGCGTTTGGATTATGTTCATCAGCCATCTTTTGCCATGAAAATCATGGAATTCAATCAGGCCGCCGAGAGGTATGCAGATCAGAGAGCCAAAAATTATGGAGGCTATTGAGATGGAAAGAGATCTGGCGGTTATGCTCATTATCTCAGGATTGAGGGTTATTATCAGCTCAATCGCTCTAAGAAGTCCCGCCGAGATCTCATTCAATCCTTACTTCATCCTCCTTTCAGGCTGCTCCACATGAAGCAGTTGTAGGCACTGCGCACTCAGCGGCAGAGCAGCCGATCTTTGTGCAGTTGCCCTTTGCCGCAAAGAAGAGCGCCTGACCGTACAGATCCTTGCCGAAGTTGGCAATAAGGTTCTGGCCCTCATCGGATACGAGATAGTTTATGAACTTATTGGCCAATTCACAGTTCACACCCGGATGATTTTTGGGGCTTACAGCAATTGCAGTGTAAACGTTCAACAGATCGTCTCCGCCCTCGATCAGCGGCACCAGCATGAAGTTGCCCGTATATTTCTTTGAATATGCCATAAAAGTGGATGTATCACTGATTGTATAGGCATTCTTCGAGTTGGCTATCATGAGAGTCGCGCCCATTCCCTGTCCTGCATCGATATACCATGGGCCGGAGTTATTGACCTGGGAGTAATCCAGCCCGGCGTTCTTCCAAATCTGCTTCTCTCTTGAGTAGGTTCCCGAATTGTCTCCCCTGGATACGAACATTACCTTGCTGGGATCTGCCTTGCCCTTCTCCATTATGGTCTTGAAGGCAGCGGTCGCGTTCATTCCCTTTATCCCTGCAGGGTCGTTCTTCGGGCCGACGATCTCGAAGTAGTTATACCCAACGCATCTTCTTTCGAGACCATAACCGCCCTGGACAAACTGAAGCTCAGCATTCTTATCGTGGACCAGGAGAACATCAACATCCCCTCGCTGGCCATACTGAATGGCCTGTCCACTTCCAACAGATATAATATCCAGAGATACATTGTATTCTTTCTCGAAAGCTGGCTTAATCGCATCCAGCAGCCCTGAATCATGAAGGCTGGTGGTTGTAGCAAGCTTCAACCGGCTGCTATCGGCTGCACCATAAGTGCTGCAAAGCAACAATACCGCAAGTAGCAGCATTGAGCTCTTGAGAATTTTTCCCTCCATGGAAGATCACTTATGATAATCGTAATAGATTACAATAAAAAGTTTATGTTAGCCTTAATGCTTAAAAGGGTCTTATCTGGATCCAAGGGGAAAAATATATCTTCAAGTTATCATCATCTGCGAAAACGTCGTGTTGAAGAACAAGTCCATCCTGATCACAGGCGGTGCTGGCTTCATAGGAAGCCACCTCGTCGATGCACTACTGCCGGAAAACAAGATAACTGTCTTAGATAACTTCAGCTCAGGAAAGTGGGAGCATATAGGCAACCATTTGAGCAATCCTGACTTCAATGTAATTAAGGCTGATATGCTCGATCTTTCAGCTCTGGAAAATGCAGTTGCAGGAAATGATATAATCTTCCACTTGTCTGCCAACCCCGATGTAAAACTCGGTGCCGAGGATACAAGGGTCCACTTTGACCAGAACATAGTTGCGACATACAACTTGCTGGAGACAATGCGCAGGACAGGTGTCCAAAAGATTGCCTTCACATCCACTTCAACTGTTTATGGCGATGCCCTGACGATCCCTACTCCTGAGGATTATGGTCCTCTTATCCCAATCTCTCTTTATGGTGCCTCCAAGCTCGCATGTGAGGCGCTGATATCATCATATTGTCATACGTTTGGTATGCAATCATGGATATACCGCTTTGCAAATATCGTTGGCGAGCGTGGGACACATGGCGTCATCGTGGATTTCATAAGAAAGCTGAGGAAGAACTCAAAAGAGCTCGAGATATTGGGATCAGGAAGGCAGTGTAAGTCGTACCTTGAGGTAAAGGACTGTACCCTGGCAATGATATACTGTGTCGAGCACTCCAAAGAGCAGACGAATATATTCAATATAGGCTCTGCCGACTCAGTGAATGTGACGGATATAGCGGATATTATTGTAGAGCATATGGGTCTCTCCGGAGTGCGCTATAAATATACTGGCGGCATCAACGGCAGGGGTTGGAGAGGCGATGTGAAGCTGATGCAGCTATCGATTGATAAGATCAGAGGACTGGGCTGGTGCCCAACGTATAGCTCGGCGGATTCAATTAAGATCGCTGTGGATGCTCTTCTGAAAGATGATACGCTTTAAGTTATTTGAAATATCAAGGAAGTTTTCAATTTACACTGTTGCTGGCCCATTTAGTATTCTGCCACCAGTCTCCTTCAAGCAGAGTGGCATTATAGTCCATCAGCCTGAGTATAAAGAATAATGAATAAGCCTGCGGCGTGCCATAGGCCATTTGGATCCGGTTCTTGACCAGGCCGTGTCTATCAAGGATATCCTTTATTGTTGCAGCATCTTTTATATTGTTCTCATTATCATAAAGCAATGTCACATCCAGCGGAAGTGAGGCACCGGTAAGCCTTGATTTCCCGTAATCGACCCAGTCTCTGGCATCCAGTATATATAGGCTTGAATATTCGAGCCACTTGGGTAGAGTGCTCTCGTTAACCAGAAGCCAGGGAACAAGATGAATTGTATAGTTGGATCTCTCAATTGCAGCCATGGATCTATCCAGTTTTATCCCGGCCTTGATCGCAGAATCAATGCCTCCATAGAGAGTGCTTAAATTCTTATGCCCCAGATAGCTTAGCGCCCAAAAAACAGAGTAAACGGATGAATCATCCCCTGAGCTTCCATAGATGAGTATAGAGTCCGAATTATTGATCCCTAGCTTGCATAAGGCATTTTCTGCCGCTGCAGGGTCTAGCATGCCATCAGGCTCCAGGCTTTTCCAATAGAGGTTCCTGGCGCCCGGGATATGGCCGCTTGCATATTGGCCTGGCGGTCTTGTGTCCAGGATCGCAAATTTATCAAGCTTGGATTCAGGAGAGGTCAATAATTCCTGTCTCGGGTATGCCTCTTCTTTGGGCTCATTGGCTTGGGTTGCCGCTTTATCGCTCGAATTACTCTTTAGCTCTCCCATATTATTGCAGAGTTGGGCTCTCATTTTCAGCCACGCATCGGTGGCCTGAGGGCTGGAGTAATCCGGGCAATCGCAGCAGAACGTCCCTGTTTCCGTACTCGCCACGACCGGGATCAGAAGAATGTTCAGAGTGAGAGCTATGAGCAAAGATGATACTATGAAGAGCTTTCTTGCATTATGCTGCCTTTTGTTTACAGAGGATATATTTTTCCACATAATTCCCATCACTGATGCTTCTCAACCTTGCTCACTGCCCATCTGGTTTCAGACCACCAATCGCCCTCAAGCAGCGTGGCGTTACAGCCCATCAGCGTGAGACCGTAGAATAGGTCATAAGCCTGGGGTGTGCCGTAGACAAGCAATGTGGCGGTAGAGTTCAGGCCGTGTCTATCAAGCACATCCTTCAGAGCTTTTGCGTCTTTTACTCTGGCGCCATCATATAGGTCACTCGGTTGAAATGACATTGACCTATCCGTGAGTTTTGAGAGTCCATAATCCACAAAACTTCTAGCATCGAAGATTTGAATATCCGGGCGCTTAAGGAATGTCTCAAGATTGCTCTCATTTACAAGTAGATTAGGGATAATATGTATCGTGTAATTCGATTCTTTGACAACAGGCAAAGATGTACTCGGCTTAAGGCCGGCACTCCATCCGGCATCAGCGCTACAGTCCAACCTGCTCAGATTCTTATGACCAAGATAGCTCAGCGCCCAAAACATGAATGAAGCACCTTCATCAGAGCCTCCATAAACCAGAATCTTATCCGTGTTGTTGATTCCGGCCTCACGCAGAGCATGTTCAGCGATAATCGGATCAAATGCGTCCTCTGGCGCGAGAGACTTCCAATAGATGTTTCTGGCTCCTGATATATGGCCGCGCCTGTACTCCTGAGGAGACCTCACATCTATGATGGCTAAACCCTTCATCGAAGACCCTGAATGGGTTATAATGCTATAGGCGGGATATTCATTCGCCTGGGGCTGTTCAACCTTTACGCTATTGCCGTTGGCCTTGTTTCCGTTATCGATATTTTTAATATTGGCAGTCCCGGCATAAGGGCCAAGATGGTGGGCCCGATTATAGGCATCCTCCTGAGTACGCCAACCCTCCGTATTCTGCCAGTCAGGACAATCAGGGCAAAACTCGCCTGTCTCAGTTCCAGCCTTTGCATGATCACAAAGTAGACTCAATGCTATCGCTATGAACAGAAATGAAACTGCGATGATGCATGTTGCGGTTATCCGCCTTACGAAATCATCTCTGCAGAATCCAAATTTGCCTACCACCATATTCCCGCTCTCCAATTGCGTTTCTTATCCCCTACCTATTTTAGCCTTGCCGGTGACGATAGCTATAAATACACAAATGCTTACATCATAGCAAAAGAAATGACATAAATGCACACAAAAGTGCAATAATCACAGAGGTATCACAGTGAGAGGTAAATCCATCAGGATCGAGAGGATCATAAATCGAAATACGGGAAACACTGTCATAATTCCCATGGATCACGGCCTTACTGTTGGACCGATAAGGGGCATCAAAAGCGTGAGGGCAGCAGCAGATTCGATAGCATCCGGCGGAGCGGACGCAGCTGTAGTTCATAAGGGCGCCGCTATATTCGGCCACCGCGGTTACGGTCGAGATCTGGGCCTGATAATCCACCTTTCAGCCTCAACATCGCTCGGCCCAGATCCGAACAACAAGGTGCTTGTGGCAACTGTAGAGGAGGCTCTGAAGCTTGGAGCAGACGGCGTCAGCATACATGTAAATGTAGGAGCTGAGAATGAGGCAAATATGCTTGCCACCCTCGGGGAAGTTTCAAGGAGATGTCAGGAGTGGGGCATGCCCTTGCTTGCAATGATGTATCCGCGAGGAAAAAAAATAAAGGATGAATATTCAAGCGAGTATATCGCCCATGCATGCCGCGTAGGGGCTGAGCTTGGTGCAGATATAGTCAAGACCAACTATACTGGAGACCAGGATAGCTTTTCGCAGGTAGTTGAGGGCTGTCCGGTCCCAGTCATAATTGCAGGCGGCCCAAAAGTCGAATCAGAGCTAGATCTGCTGAAGATGGTTGAAGGAGCGATCAGTGCAGGAGCAAGAGGTGTAGCCATTGGAAGGAATGTATTCCAAGCTGAAGATCCTACGCTGATTACCCACAGGATCTGTTCAATAGTCCATAAGGGTATGAGTGCTGAAGAATCGCTGGATATATCTTCCACTGATCTACTCCGATAATCCATCGCTAGCTAGATACGAATGCTCTTCATCAT
>JBHGAU010000061.1:0-15463 GCA_041946675.1 Methanotrichaceae archaeon
GCACACGCTCCATTGATGCAGGTTTGGCCGCCGGTACAAACATTACCGCAGGCACCGCAGTTATTGTTATCAGCCAGAACACTTATGCAGGCACCATTGCACAATGCGTAGCCTGCCTGAGGATTAATCGCGTCGGAACAAACTCCAGTTTCACGATCGCAGTATCCTGCATCATGGCACTTATCCTGGGCTGTACATACTACCGGATAGGTTCCTGTACATACTCCATTCTGGCAAATGTCAACCTGAGTGCAGGCATCAACATCGTTGCATGGTGCAGTATTATTCTCGCGTATGCAGCCGGTTGTTTGATTGCACGAATCATCAGTACAGGGATTTCCATCATCACAACTTATGGGATCGTGGACACAATTCCCATTGATAACTTTATCCATTGTGCAGACATTTTTGTCATCACAGCTTTTACATTGCCCTTCCTGGCATACCTCATTTATTCCGCAGATCTTACCGCATCCGCCACAGTTGTTTATATCCGAGTTCAGATCGACACACTTATCGATACAGAAATTTTGGCCGCTGGGACACGCCTGAGGTGGCTGTGCTCCAGATACACCTATATTTCCGAAAAAAAGCAAGAGCAAGGATAGGCATATTACCCATCGAATAGCAGACATCTTCTCCCTCCCTAAATTCCTAATCCATTGGATCGGTGATAACAATTACCATATTAAAAGGTATCGATAGAAATTATGACAGGCTGTGGATATATGCCCCTTCCGATCTCAGCAAAAAGATATGGCCATTATTTAGACATTTGGCTTATCCGACATATAGATTAACTTTTACTTCAGGAAAACTGTATAAACACCTTTTTTCCGACCAAAATACCATTATTTTCATGATTTTGCCCTATCGCTTAAGATTTCTCAGCCATATTAAAGAAAACTTCAATTCCAGATCTTATCAGCTTAAAATCCCCCGAATCAGAAGCTAATTTTATAAAATGGCAGATAGCCGCGATAAATATTCATAATTTATATTTATATCCAGTAATTATTTATAACAAGATATCGAAATCAGAAGCATCATGACTTAGTTGGTATTTTTTCCCTATCCTTCAGATACTCCTGACATTTGAGGGCACCATATCTTGCCTCTCTCGGCTCACCCCCGGCAAAAAGTCAGAACAGTCGCAATTAAAGATCAAAGCGCAGCGGTGCTTGCTAAAATAATCTCAGCAATCTATGCCGCTGCAGGGAGGTGTTTTCTTCTCAGATATGGGATTCTCATGGAACTTTATCAACTTTTCAGCCTCAAATTTGCCGCTGAACATTTCATGAGATTTTATATCCCTGGATAGCATCTTGTGCCATTTTGTATCTGTGCCCCAAGTCCCGTTAAATGTATTCTTTGTATTGATACCCATAGTATGCACCGGATTGTAATAAGGCAGATGCCCGGTCCTGGATTTATTTCCAGTAGAGGTTATAAAGGCAGTTTGCTCCTTCTCTATCTCATTTACATTGAAGTTTTCCTGTATATATGCTCCAATCGCAGATGAAAGGCCTTTTTCGCCGACTAGAGGCACCGATCCTGAGTAGGCCAGCTTGAGGTTCTCGAATAAGTTGAGGCTCGATTCGTTGGTATCATTTAGCGCATCGACTTTTCTTAAAAGCTTCTCGGCATTCTGGGAATACTCGCTGACCTGATCGATCTCAATATCGCCGTTTCCGGCCAGGGAGCTATGATATCCAAGGGATATCTCAGAATCATCGATCGATGTGCTGATATCTGTAATGCCCTTGCCAGCTATCTTTTGCACATCGCAGAATTGTCCATATTGCAGCGGCACCCCAATCGGTGATTTTGCAGCTCCTCCATCAAGGATCGCAAAAATGGAAATAATCAGCATCGCTACCAATAATCCCCTCATATTGTTGCTACCCCCTTCCTAATATATGCTATTCTACAATTCTTTTGAAGATATTCCTCCTAGCACTATTTTAACTTTCCGCATAGTTAATAATGTTATACAATAAATATTAATAATATTGGTTTATGAGCTCATTTGATCATCACTTTGCCTATGGTACCAATCAAGAGGGCAAAGAGGGTCCAGGACAATGCTCTTAAAAATACCGGTATATATCTATATTTTCCCGATGGCTTAAGATCGGGCAAAGGAATTGTAAAGAAGATTGCCAGGCAATAATATAGCGAATCATAAAAGGATGTTTTCTTATCCATATTTGATGGAATTCTTAGGCCATTCCTCCAAAATAAGATGGATGAACATAAGATTACAAGGAATAAGGAGCATATTATTGGGCGGTCTGGCCTGACACCATATCCGCAGGTTATATCGGCAAGCACATCATAAACCTTCGACCAGCTCCAGCTCTTCAAATCCTGGCTGAGTTGCCTGTACTGGTAATAACAATCATCGGCCTCGCTCAGGCCGAGATCTTTATAGTTCTTTACTAGAGAAAGATATGCAGAGCTATCGTAACTCAGAAGATGCTTGATCATATCCCATTTTACCATAAATCTGTTGATGTCCGCTTTGGCCAAGAATAGATGTGATCCTGAATTGAATGTGGCATTATCGAGCACCATCGTGCTGATCTTTGTGCTGTTCATGCAAAGGTCTTTATCGAATTGTGCTCCAGATAAGTCAGATGGACCCATGAACTGAACGCTATCTAATATAGCATTCCTTCGGAAATGCGCATTGTTAAAGAAGGAAGGCCCATCAAATCTGGCGCTAGTAAAATCTACGGTACTGTTGAAGAAAATGTTCCGAAATCTTGAATCTTGAATGAACTGGCTTTTATCAAATCTAGCTGGCCCAAGGAACGTCACATTATTAAAATTAGATCCTGAGGCAAATTCGACTCCACGAAAATTGGCATCTTTGAGATATTTTGCGTTTATACAGCTGAAAAATGTATTGAATTGAGAATTGGCAAACTCGGCGCTTTCAACGAATTTGGCAGATTCAAAATTGGCATAAGCTCCATTAAATAAAGTGAGAATAAAAACAGCATTTCCTCCAAATGTAGAATCATAAAAGCTTCCAAATTTTTCGAACTCAGATGCTGAGAAATCAGCCTTTTTATCGAAGGTGTTATAATCAAAGGTTGCACCTTTCAGGAACCTAGACTGGCTGAAGTTTGCATCTCCATAGAATTGGCTCTCGCTGAAGTCAACATTTCCTTTGAACTCAGAATTAAAAAATGTAGCATTTTTACGGAAGGAAGTATTTGTAAAATAAACATCCCCGTTGAAGGATGCGTTAGAAGCTGATATATTTCCCTCTATTATCGAATTTATGATTTTTATTGAGTTATATTCAGGTCGATCCAGTTCAAGATCTCCTATCACCTTGATATGGTTATAAGTTATCGCATTGCTATCCGCACTTGCTTTTATACCATTTGCTGGGATTTCAATCAACGTAGGAGCTGATGCTATCGATATACTATTTCCAGATGCACTAACTATTGCCATGATCATTAGTGCTGCCACTAGCGCTTGCCAAATTCTCGAAATAATATCTCCCCATTAGATAAGGTAAGATCGATTTCTGTTAATAATAGAACTACACGGAGTTAATTTTTTAAAAGAAAATAAACTTCAACGATATTTATAGTCTTTTTAGCATGATCTCCAATATTATCCCATCTCGTCCACTATATCCAAGGCTTGTTAAGTGAGCTTAGTCATTGGTGCCATCACTGGTGCCCTTTGGTAGTACCCCTTTTACCTTTGCAAATGGATCAATGCTATTATTAGATGCAGTGTTATTAGCGGTCATGTTCTCAACTGTCATATTTGAGGATGCAGTAATATTTTCGGCGGCTGTTACATTAGCTGTTCCATTGGTTGCATTTATTTTAGTGGCATTATTATCCTTAGATATCGTCTGGTTCTCTGCAAAGGCAACGAATATGGAGAGTGTCAGAAGCACAGACACGAGCAATACTCCAATCTCTATGGACCTTCTCATTCCTATCCCCCATCTTTAATTTCTTGCCAATTCTCACATCTGAATTTAAACCTTTCCTATAAGTGGATAATTAACAAAGGAAATTTTGATATGCCGATTTGCCCTATCTTTCCACAAATACCGCAATAGTAGATGCGAATAATGGCCATAACAGCTATTGCTAAACAGATAATCGATATAAAAATTAATAGTGATCATATAAACGTTTGTTATCAATTTTAATTTGAAAATTTAATAATTTGTCAGATATGTTATATGAATTGACCTTAATGCGCGCATCGGATCGCTCCTAAAAAGGATTAAGTTTATCCGCTTTCACCTCAACCACAAGTGGGTACAAAACCAGAGAGCTAGAGAAGCAAGATGAAGAACATAATAATTAAGGGCGCAAGAGAGCACAACCTGAAGAACATAGCTGTAGAACTTCCCCGTGACAAATTCATAGTCATCACCGGCGTCTCGGGCTCGGGAAAGTCGACTCTGGCCTTCGATACCATATATGCCGAAGGCCAGCGACGCTATGTAGAATCGCTATCAGCCTATGCACGTCAGTTCTTGGGGCAGATGGATAAGC
Organism: Methanotrichaceae archaeon; assembly: GCA_041946675.1. Lineage (GTDB taxonomy): Archaea > Halobacteriota > Methanosarcinia > Methanotrichales > Methanotrichaceae > CAWBKV01. The sequence goes on from JBHGAU010000061.1 coordinate 4,545, forward strand.
CCGATGTCGATTCAATTGAAGGTCTCTCTCCGGCCATCTCTATCGAGCAGAAGACCACATCGAAGAACCCAAGAAGCACAGTGGGCACTGTCACAGAGATCTACGATTATCTGAGGCTTCTTTTCGCCCGGATAGGTGTGCCTCACTGCCCAATCCATGATATAAGGATAGAATCACAATCTCCTGAGAAAATTGCCGATGGCATCGTTTCCGAAGCTAAAGGAATGGTCACAATCCTGGCACCCGTCATCCGCCAGAAGAAGGGCACATATGGCCAGCTTCTCAAGGATCTGAATGCAGAGGGCTTTGCCAGAGCGCGGGTGAATGGAGAGATCCGCAGAACCGATGAGGAGATCGAGCTCGACCGATATAAAAAGCATGATATCGAGGCGGTCATCGATAGGCTGGACCCGGCTGAGGACCGCGCCAGGTTGGTAGAAGCCTGCGAGAATGCCCTCAAGAGAGCTGAAGGTCTTATCATCGTCCTGGATTCAGAAGGGAATGAGAGGCTCTACTCCTCCATTATGGCCTGCCCTGTCTGCGGCATGGCCTTCGAGGAGCTGCAGCCCAGGATGTTCTCATTCAACAGCCCATTCGGAGCATGTGATGCCTGCAACGGCCTCGGGATCAGAATGGAGTTTGATCCGGATTTGATTATTCCCGATAAGGAACTCTGCATTGCAGATGGAGCTGTCGCTCTCTATAGAAATGCAATTGATGGCTGGCGGGGCCAGCATCTTGCTGGAGTGGCCAAGCATTTCGGCTTTGACATCTTTACGCCCATGAAAAATCTGAACGATGACCAGTTCAACGCTTTAATGTATGGATCAAGCGAGCGCATCCAGTTCAGAATGAGCATGAAGAATGGAGATGCCTATTGGTCCCGCAGCGGCTCATGGGAGGGCCTCATTCCCCAATCCGAGAGGCTATATGGCCAGACCGAGTCTGAATACCGCCGAGAGGAGCTTGAGCGGTTCATGAAGGTCCTTCCATGCCCCAAGTGCCAGGGACGGAGGCTTAAGGAGAAGGTTCTGGCTGTGAAGATTGCCGAAAAATCCATAGTGGATGTAACCAACCTCTCAGTCATTGATAGCATCCGGTTCTTCAATGACCTCGAATTAAAGCTCTCTCTCAAGGATAGAGAGATTGCGCGCCAGATCCTGAAGGAGATCCGTTCCCGCTTGGGTTTCATGGAGCATGTGGGCCTGGGCTATCTTACGCTTTCCAGAAATGCAGGCACCCTTTCAGGAGGAGAGGCTCAGCGCATCCGCCTTGCAACTCAGATCGGCTCAAATCTGATGGGGGTTCTCTATGTCCTGGATGAGCCATCCATTGGACTGCACCAGAGAGACAACGCCCGGCTGATTGATACTCTAAAGAAACTGAGGGATCTAGGGAACACATTGATAGTAGTAGAGCATGATGAGGAGACCATTCGCTGTGCCGATCATGTCTTGGATATCGGACCGGGAGCCGGCATCCATGGCGGCTGGGTCGTGGCTGAAGGCACACCCGGGGAGATCGAGAAGAATCCAAAATCTCTGACGGGGCAGTACCTCTCGGGGAAAAAGAAGATAGAGGTTCCGTCTTCCCGAAGGATGAGCAGATCATTCATTTGCATCAAAGGCTGTCGGGCGAACAATCTCAAGAATATCGATGTTAAAATTCCTATCGGGGTCCTGACTGTAGTCACAGGCGTCTCGGGATCAGGCAAATCCACTCTGATCTATGATACACTCTACAGAGCCTTAATGAAGAAGATATACAAATCCAGCGAGACTCCTGGAGAGCACGACGCCCTTTCGTTTGATTCTGTTATAGACAAGGTCATAGTAATCGACCAGAGCCCCATCGGAAGAACTCCACGCTCCAATCCGGCAACATATACCAAGGTTTTTGATCCCATCAGGAAGGCTTTTGCGGAGACTAAAGAGGCAAAGATCAGAGGCTACAAAGAGGGACGTTTCTCCTTCAATGTCAGAGGAGGCCGCTGTGAGGCATGCCAGGGCGACGGCCTGATTAAGATTGAGATGAACTTCCTGCCGGATGTCTACATCGAGTGCGAGGAGTGCAAAGGGACGCGCTACAACCGGGAGACGCTGGAGGTCAAGTACAAAGGCAGGTCCATTGCCGAAGTGCTGGATATGACCGTTGAGGAGGCGAGGGATCACTTCCAGAATATCCCTGCAATCAGAAATAAGCTGGAGACTCTGGCCCGTGTTGGTCTTGGATACATCAAGCTGGGGCAGAGCTCCACAACGCTCTCAGGAGGCGAGGCCCAGAGGATCAAGCTTACAAGGGAGCTATCCAAGAAGGCTACAGGCAGGACAATTTACCTGCTGGATGAGCCCACCACCGGCCTGCACTTCGATGATGTCAAGAAGCTGATCTCAGTTCTGAACGATCTGGTGGATAAGGGCAATACGGTTGTAGTGATTGAGCATAACCTGGACATAATCAAATCCGCTGATCATATCATCGATTTAGGGCCGGAAGGCGGAGATGCTGGCGGCAGGATAGTGGCTGCCGGAACGCCGGAAGAGGTGGCCAGAGTCGAGGAAAGCCATACAGGCAGGTTCTTGAGAGATAGACTTTCCAAGAAGAGCAGAAGCAAAGCTTCAGTTGCCGGAAAAGAGATTATTCAAGCGGTCTCTAATGTCAAAGCGATTCAGAACATTTAGCCCTGTCAGGGGCAAGTTGCCCAGGATAAAGTCGCTTTAAGATAAAATCATTAGGATGTGCTCGGATGCACGGGCTTTATGCAGGCGTATCAAGATCAGAGCATTAGATCGGCAGACCTAGCCAGGCAAAAACTCCAATCATCCGCAGGCCGATGTAAAACATCAGCGCTATGAAGATGTACCTGAGCTGTTTCCCTGGAATAAAATGGGCGAACCGCACACCAAGCTGCGCTGCAGGGACGCTTGTGCCGGCGAGCAAGATAAACTGAGGAAGATCAATGTAGCCTATAGAATATTCAGGTCTTCCTGCCACTCCCATCCCATTTATTGCATAAGAGGAGATTCCGCCAACTGAGTTCAAAGCAATTGCTACAGATGATGTCCCGACCGCCTGAAGCATGCTGAACCCCATGGCAACGACCAAGATGGGAACCATTAGCACACCGCCACCGATGCCGCTCAGTCCCGATACAATCCCGACTGGAAAGCCCCATAAAACGTAATGCAGAGTACCAGATTTGGGCTTCGTGCCAGGCCTCAATTTTCCAACCAGAAGCATGCGGATGCCTCCTGCAAGCACCACAACACCGAATATAGTTTTGAGCAGATCAGCCGGTGCATGAGCTGCAATTGTTCCTCCTATGAATGCTCCGGCGAGCCCCGACAGCCCCATGATTATTCCCGGCTTCCATAGGACTACGCCCCTGCAGCTATGCCCATAGCAGCCGCTGAGGGATGTTGGCAGAACTACTGCGAGACCAGTTCCAAATGCCACTCGGGTGGCTATAGTTGCATCAATGCCCATAGAGGTCAGAGCCCAGAGCTGAACAGGCACCATTATAAAGGCGCCGCCAACTCCCAAAAGGCCGCAGGCTGAACCTACAAGTATTCCTGTTGCCATCAATACAAAAACATATATAAGCTGAGATCCCTGTATCAGATCAAATATCGATACCACCCAGGCAAGCAACAATGGAATATATTTTCGGCATAAGCTCATTCAGGCAATCTTCAGCCCTTTATGCTTCGCAAGTACCTCATCAGCCAGCTTATCCAATGCCCTAAGATCTTCATCCTTCGGGTAGCCTTTGATCAATACAGGCTCTATCAGCTCTACCTTCAGATTCGGTATTGCAGCCTTGATCTGATCCACCGTTCTGCCTCCCCAGCCGTATGAGCAGATTATCGATGCAAACCTGGTCTTTGGTCTAAGAGCATTCGCAAGAATTGCGGCATATAATGCAACAGGATGTGCTCCGGCCAGAATAGTCGGTGATCCAATAATGACCGTAGCAGCATCCACGAGCGCCTCAGCAAGCTCTCCGACATCCTCTCTTGTCAGGTCGAACTGCTTGACCCCTATCCCTCTGGATATGAGCGCATCTACGAGATAGTCTACCATTGCCTTTGTTGCGCCATGCATGGAGACGTAAGAGATGATAACCTCGTTCTTGACGGCATCTGAAACCCAGTCTCTGTATGCATTCAGTATGAATTCAGGCTTGTTATATAGAGGCCCGTGGCTTGGAGCGATCACATTAATTTTCAAGTCTTTTATCCTGGCCAGATGCTTCTGAATATTTGACCTGAAGGGCATCATTATTTCTGCATAATATCTTTTGGCAGACTCATAAACAGTTGCTTCATCAGTCGCATACAGATCGCTTGTGGCCAGGTGCGATCCAAGGAAATCGCAGGTGAAGAGGATTTTATCTTCTGGCAGGTAAGTGAAGATCGTATCAGGCCAATGGACCCAAGGGGCATGAATAAACTCCAGCGTCTTTCCGCCTAGAGGGAGATGCTCGCCGTCTTTGACCTCCTGCACACGCTCTTGTGGAACGAGGCCAAAAGCGATCAGAAGATCTATGCATTTTCCTGATGCAACAACCTTTGCATCGGGGTAAAGCTCAATGAGCCTCCTGATAGTGCCCGAATGATCCTGCTCTGCATGCTGTGAAACGATATAATCCAGCTTCTTTATTCCCATAGCATTGAGATTTTTTATAAGAACATCCTGCATTGTCGTATCGACGGCGTCTATCAGCGCGACTTTATCGCTGCCCTGGACCAGATATGAGTTATAGCTGGTCCCGGCAGGCAGAGGTATCAATGCATCAAAGAGCCTTCTGTCCCAATCTATTGCACCGATCCATTGCACTCCTGGCCTTATGTCTCTGATCAGACTCATCACAACACCTTTTCAAAAGCATCTTTTGCTGCGCCGCACTGAGGGCAGACCCAATCATCAGGAAGGTTTTCGAAGGCTGTACCCGGAGCAACTCCAGAGTCCGGATCTCCTTTCTCCGGATCGTAGATATATCCGCAAACTGTGCACCGATATTTTGGGGCGATGTTCGCACATCCATTCGATTTATCTCTAAATATTCGCTTTAAAATTATTGAGGCCGATTGTACTTAAATGTTCGCGAAATTATCTGTCCGAATGAAACGGCTTTGATAAAATTCCTGAACAGCAGTGGGAATTACTTCAATATATCCTATCCCGATGGAATTCCGCAGCCGCTCACGGCATTTTCTGATCTTATTGTTCTTACGATGATATTAATCTATTTAAATAATACATCCATGAACACAGCTATGTATATCACTGAAGAAGGATGATACTTAAATGGACATGATCAAATGACCAAAAGAAAGGTAATCAAGATAGATGAATCCAAATGCACCGGATGTGGCGAGTGTATCTCGGCCTGTGCTGAGGGTGCGATTGAGCTGAAAAATGGCAGGGCGAGAGTCATAAGCGATAGATTCTGCGATGGTCTTGGCGCTTGTCTCGCCGTATGTCCTGCAGGTGCCCTGACGATTGAAGAGCGTGAGGCAGAAGAGTTCAATGAGCAGGCAGCCAAAGAGCATCAAAAAGAGACGAATATACCTCTAATCCCCTGTACGGCTCCTGTCAGTATGGCGCCCGAAGAGCAGCCAAACGCAGAGGCGGGGGCGCAAGTTCGGCAGTCTCAGCTCGCCAACTGGCCTATACAGATGAAGCTGGCCCGCCCAGGGGCGCCTTACTTTAAGGGTGCAAGCCTGCTCATAGCTGCGGATTGTACGGCTTTTGCCTATCCCAATATTCAAGATCTTCTACGCGGCCGCGTAACAATAGTAGGATGTCCAAAGCTTGATGACCAGAATCAATTCGTGGATAAGCTTGCGAGCATTCTCACAGAGAACGATATCAAGGACATAACAGTCCTGCATATGACAGTTCCCTGCTGTACACAGATCACACGTCTTGTCTCCAAGGCTGTGAAGCAGACTGGAAAGGAGATACCAGTTAGCGATTACACCGTGGGAATCCAGGGCGGAATTAAAAAAGCATAATTTTTTAAATCTAGATGCTTATGTTGTCGGATTGGAAAAGTTTATTCCTTCAAGCGATAAGCTATGGCCATGGAGATCAGCCGCAAGTTCGATATCGCTGCCGTAGCCGTAGTATTCTTGGTATTCATCGCCACGGTTTACCTGACAAAGGATTTCCTATCGACGATTCTAGTGAGCATTGTCATGACATACCTTCTCAAGCCTGTTTATGCGATATTGCTTCGGCTTACAAAGCAGCGGCAGGTCTCATCATTTCTTGCCATCTTTGTGGTATTCATTATAATTCTGGCTGTACTTCTTGGCTTGACGAGTGTGCTCCTGATAGAGATATCGAACCTCCAAAGATCGGGCGATATTTCGAATATCTCCCTACCCAATCTCTCTCAGGATCTCAATAAATGGATGGAGACAAATCTTCCACGGCCAGTATCAGGCTATGTGAAGGAGATAGGCGATATCCCTGCGGCCATAGCGGCCTGGGCGCTTCCAATAATCGAGCAACAGCTATCCAGCTTTGCATCCAATCTGCCGATATTATTTGCCCAATTGATAGTAGTAGTATTCTTTACTTACTATATACTCATTGATGGAAGATACTTTGTAAGGAAAGCAGTCGAGATAATGCCAAAAACGAGGAAAGGATTGGCCAGCCACTTCCTGCAGGAGCTGAATGCAATCTATACCACCCTTTTTACAGTTTACTTCACAACTTCGATGCTGAGCGGAATCCTCGCTGCAATAGGGTTCTTTCTGCTGGGAATACCCTATCCGCTGATCTGGGGAGCCATCGTGGCCATCTTTACTCTTATACCTCTCCTCGGCCCGCCTTTTGTGATTGTGCCCATGGCAATATATTATTTGCTGCTCAAGGATTATGTAACGGTGATCGCCCTAATTGCCTTTGGCATCATTGCGCTGATGATCATACCGGAGAATATACTGCGTCCACATCTGGCGATGAGAAGCGCTAGGATCCATCCGATTGTCACAGTCCTGGCCTATACGGCACCAGTATTCGTTGTAGGACTCATGGGGGTCATCATCGGACCTGCCCTCTATGGATTTCTTCTGGCAGTTTACAGGACAATCATATATTATCGCGATGTCTAGAATCATGGAAAGCTTTATCTCTTTTTATAGGCCATTAGTAGTTTCCAGTCCTACGGAGTTTTAATGATGGGTTCTGAGAAGTCCGGCGCGATTGAGGTCGCAGAGCTTCTGCTCACAGCAGATATCTATAACCGCTCAGGGAACTTGAATGAGGATGACCTGCCATCCAATATAAGGAAGCATTACTTCGATATTGATGCGAAGTGCATTAAGCGGCCAATATACGTGACGGGACAGGATATACAACAGATATATGGGATAGATAATATTAAAAGTGTAATAAAGGATCTGCCGTTTGTTGGTTTTGAGGAGTTCGGATCACAGCTCAAGCTCACGGTCTTCGACGTTGCAGCAAAGTGGTTCGCAAATCAGAAGCCCGTATCGAGAATAATGTCGAATCCGGTGTTGGCCTATTTCTATGAGAATTACAATTCTCTAAATGTCAGCTATTCCGAAGCCAGGAGGAGCAACAAGCCTCTGAGCGCCGACCGCGAGTGGATCGAGTCCAGAATCAAGGAGCTCTGCAAGGATGCAAAGGAATCCGATGACCTGCTCAAGCTGGTGAACGTCAAGGCGCCTGAAGATGTTAGAGATTCGATCGATGAGCTTGTGCTGACAGATGAGCAAAAGACTGAGATCGAGAAGATCGGCAAGGCCCTTGAGTATAGGTCTTATCTCAGAGATGTCGGACTTTATGATATCGGCAAGCTCCTCTTCATAGGACCGCCAGGAACAGGCAAGACATCGACTGCCCGTGCTCTATCCAAATGGTTCTCCCTGCCGATCGTAGAGGTCAGGCTATCGATGGTAACCTCGCAATATCTGGGCGAGACCTCAAAGAATATCGATAAGGTATTCGATCTCGCAAAGAAATTGTCCCCCTGCATCCTCTTCATAGATGAGTTCGACTTCGTTGCGAAGACAAGAACATCCGATGAGCATGGGGCAATTAAGAGGGCTGTGAACACTCTGCTAAAAGCAATAGATGAGATCAGCCTCGTTGAGCACGGGGTCTTGCTTCTTGCAGCCACAAATCATCCTCAGCTACTTGATTATGCGGCATGGAGAAGATTTGATAAAGTCCTCAACTTCCCGCTGCCTGATGCTGAGATGAGGCGCAAAATTTTGGATACCGTGCTCTCGAGGATCAACAAAAATGTGGATACCCAGGAGCTAGCAGAGCTGACCGATGGCTACTCAGGCTCTGACTTGAGGTTGATCATCAGGGAAGCTGTCTTAAATGCCCTGATTGAAGACAGAAAGATGATAGACAGGGATGATCTCCTGAGGTCTGTGGAGGATTTCGGCAGAAGGGTGTCCGATTACAAACGGGGCATAACCGCATGAAGATCACGCTTCTTGGAACAGGCGATGCTATAGGTACTCCCAAGATCGGCTGCAAATGCCCCGCCTGTATGGATGCACTCCGGGGAGGGCGAAGCAGGAGGATGAGGTTTTCCGTTCTTGTAGAATCGGATGAAGATGAAGGAAAGGTGCTCGTGGATACGAGCCCTGATCTCAGATGGCAGCTTCTCAAGAAGGATATAAGCTCAGTTGATGCTGTCATATGGACTCATGCGCATTACGATCATTATGCAGGCTTTGGAGATTTTCACCGCGTTCAGAGCCATGTAGACGTTTATGCCTTAAAGGATACGATGGATTATATTCTGAACTACCTTTATTTTCTGAACCCCATGCGCCACGACCTGCAGGCTTATGAGCCGTTTGAGATCGCAGGAATGGAGTTCACTCTTTTTAAGGTAAATCACCCGCCAACAGAGACCGCTGGCGTTCTAATAACTAATGGAAGCAAAAAGGTCGTCATAACCAGCGATACCAATCTCGATATTCCACAGGAGAGCCTGGATCTTATAAAGAACGCTGACCTGATGCTCGCCGATGCCATAATGCCCCCAGGTTACAATCTAAATAAGCATATGAATGCCGAAGAGGCTGTATGCTTGGCTGAGAATCTGGGTGTAAAGGATCTAAGGCTCACTCACCTGAGTCATCTCTATCCGCCGCATGAGATAGCCCTTAAAACATGGCCTCTGGGCCATGATATGATGGAGATTGTCTTGTGAGCCTTTTTCGGATATTATCATTATCCCTCGCATCATCTTTTTTACTTCTCGCAATCTCTGTTTTATCATTATCACCTTCAGCCAATTCAAATAACCTGTTGGAAATAATGTATAGAGGCAGCGGGCTATCCTTTGATCATCCTGAAGATTGGACTGTGGCAACCTTTGGGAAAAACCCGACCGGGAACCTGAGCATACGATCTCGTGATGCATATATTTTTCTTGCATGGGCAAGAGATCCGGGAGTTGAGCCGGAAAAGATCCTCAATCAGATAGAGAAGACCTATAATGGAGATGAAATAAAGATCCTTTCATCGATGCGTAATCAGATGAGGATAAATGGTGAGAATGCATCCATCCTTGATATTTATTATTCAATGGGAAAATACGGCTCAAGGAAACGCTTTGTGGTCTGGAACTCGAGCGTATCCGATAGGCTATTCTTCGCCACGATATCAAGCAGCAGTGAAAGCTATAACTCAAGTATATCGGCCTTCAACCACATGCTTGAAACATTTTCAGATGTTCCAGATAGAAAAGCAACTAAGCTCAAGCAGAGGTCAGTAAAAAGCGATGCTTGGGGCATTGTGCTTGAAGACTTGCTCGCCAGCTACAGCTATAAGGATACATCCACGCTGCTATCCAGGAAAGTGCATCTGGAGACTATACATTCGCTGATGCCATTGAATGGAACTTATCGGCTCTCTTCAATGGACAAAATAGAAGTAGATCTTCCAGTGGCTGCAGCTGTCAGAGCTGCCGCAGTACAAGATATGCTCACTCAGAAGGGCTATGAGACAAAACTGATCCAGAAAGGAGGAAATATCCGGGTTGCTGTTAAGGATAACTCGGACAGCTGGCAGCTTGTATCATTGAATCCCAGAGAGCCGGGGATGATGATAGGCGTCCCGATAGATAGCGGAGAGAAGGGCATAGTGTATGGAGATATTTCGGAATTGGCTGAAGATAACTTGATGGATCTAAATGGCAGCATCAATAGTAACAGGCAAAGCAGCCAGATCATACGAACGGAATGCGATCCCTCCAGATACGCTGAGCTCAAGAAGCCATCCTCTGAAAATAAATCCTGGGATGAAAACTTGCAGAAGGTTCTCGATAGCTATGATTATGGCAAAAGCTATCGGGAAAGCGTCTTCGATTGCTCGAATACATCTCAGGTGTGCTGGTCGATTTTAGAGGGCAAAGGGTATGATGCAAGGCTGATGATGAGCTATAAGGGACATCCGCTTGATCCTCACATGTGGGTGGCAGTGAGATATCCGTATGAAAAAGAGCGGTATGTGGCTGTTGAGGCTACGAATACGGATAAGAACAAGAAGCTGATTCATGTTGGGATTATTACGATGAGGGATGACTACTATAAGGGGATAATGTACAATACCAGCGCGCAATTTTCCTGGCTGCATCCGGAGGAGGGAATATGGTTGGTTGGTGACTGAATTGTTAATACCCAAGAAATTTTTGGTCTAGCTAAACATAATCAGGGGCACTAATCTAATCACTAATCTAATCTTAATGCGGGCATCTGTCTCAGCATGTAGTCACTTTGCAAGATCTTCCCAATTTTTTATTCGGACTATATCTGCTGTGTTGGATAACTTTCCCGAATTTTCATCACTAGGTATCGATTTGTGGTTTTTCCAGCTTCAAATCTATGTAGTCCGCTGCATGCTGATTTAGG